>JASFSK010000611.1:0-3658 GCA_050114455.1 Desulfobacterales bacterium
TATATGGATAAACCACTAATTTTCTTGACAAATAGTAAATATTAAAGCTAAGGTCAATATCCGGAAACCATTGCCACCATGGCTATTTGTGATATGTGGTGATTGGAATAAATTTTAGTTGGTTGTTAAAATTTTGGGCAATCGCGAAATGATGAAGATCCCATGAAAACAGCACTATCACTTGAAAAAGAGTTAATCCGACTCAAAAATGAAAAGGCCGCGCTTCAAGTCCTTAGCAGACTGCTAGAAAAGTTTGTGACGCTAGCTCGGTCTGCCAAAAAAGAAAGGGTGCTGACGGCGATCCTTCAAAAAACTCTTGAAATCGCTACCGAACTTAGCGGTGCGGAAAAAGGCAGTCTGTTTTTACTTGATTCCAGGGGGGCTGTTACAGACAGCATCCTCACCCGCCAGGATGCCACAAGCGAGCAGAGTGCCAGCCTTATTGGACAAGTACTCAATAAAGGACTCGCCGGCTGGGTTCAAACCCACCGGAAAGCGGGATTAATAGTCGATACTAAAAAAGACGAGCGCTGGTTGAATCTATCCAATCAGCCTTACACAGTCGGTTCAGCATTGGCGGTTCCAATCTTGCGGGGTGAAAAACTGTTGGGCATTCTGACATTGCTGCATGCCCGTCCAGGCCATTTCACCAAAGATATCGCCGATCTCATGTTGTTAACCGCCAGGCAAATCGGCAGTGCCCTTGAAAATGTTAGGCTTTACTCCCAGCTGGACGAATCTTACCAGCTGTTGAAAATTGCTAAATTGGAGACCGAAGAATATTCAAAGGCCCTTGATGCTGAAATGAAAAAAGGCAAAAAGATTCAGCGTGATTTTCTACCCAATCAAATTCCCTATATCCAGGGATGGGAAATTGCCACCTGTTTTCTTCCTGCCAAGCAGGTATCCGGTGACTTTTATGATGTGTTTTTACTGCCGGGAGGCCTTGTCGGGCTGGTGATTGCGGATATATGTGACAAGGGCGTCGGCTCGGCCCTTTTCATGGCGCTGTTTCGCAGCTTGATACGGGTGTTTTCCGGACAATTCAATCTACAAGGTTTGCCACTACCCCATAGCGGAATTGGAGGGCCGAACTCAACCGGTGGTCATCAGTACCGCGCCTTGCATGCGGTATCGCTGACCAATGATTACATTGCCTCTGAGCATGGAGAGGAAAGCATGTTTGCAACCCTTTTCTTTGGGGTACTAGATCCTCGAAACGGCCATATGACTTACGTCAACGGAGGACACGAGCCTGTAGTAATAGTTAATCACTCACAAGTAAAGAAATTACTCAAAGCAACCGGACCGGTGGTAGGTATCTCACCTGAATCGCAATATGAAGTAAAGATGGTCGTTATCGAGTCCGGAGATATTTTAGTCGGGTATACGGATGGGGTGACGGAAGCACTTTCTCCCGGAGAACAATTTTTTTCTAAAAAACAATTCTTAACTATTTTTGAGAATTCTGCTCTGACTGCATCTGAATTAATCGAACAGATTAAAGGCGAATTGAGCAATCACATGGATGGTGCTCCGCAGTTTGACGATATTACAATGCTGGCGGTTCATCGAGAACTATAATTGCTAGTGGTTGACCGCCGTCGTCCCTTCGGGCGAGTATCTGTCCCCGAGGACCTGATCCGCCAATTCATTGAGCGTCGCTCGATTCTCCTCTGTGAGGCGACAGTTAAGTGCCCCCAGGTTGGTCTTGAGATTGGCGAGCTGGGTCGTGCCTGGGATGACGACAACATGATCCCCGTGGTCCAACACCCAGGCCAAAGCCACCTGCGCTGCCACGCATCCCTTCTGGGCAGCAATCTCCTTGATGGCCTCCGACTCTTGCGTGGGTTCGCCGTAAAATTCGGAAAGTCCCATGCACCCGAGTCCAACGGCCGATACTGAAATCCCTGATCGCCCAAGATTACGCGACAACATAACGCCTCCTTTACTTTTATCTTTAAACCTAGACTTGATCTCTAGTCTCTCTTTTAGAGCGTTTGGATCCGGCCATAAGGGAGATTGGCGAAAATCCCAAAAAACTCAACAAACTACCGCTATCGCAACCTTATTCCGACAAACGCTCTAAATTCAGCTCTTATAGAACTCGAGATCCGGGCCGGCAATGGGTGCCACCGCGTCGATATGTTTCTGGCGTTCGGCCTGGTTCCAGTTCCATGTTTTGCGCGCTATGGCAGCATTTTGGGAAACCTGCTGGACGCTTTCCATACCACTGACAAGGGTGGTGATGGGTAGGGACCACACGAAGCCGAAGACATCCTCCACCGAAAGAATCGCCGGTATTATCGGCTTGACGGAGACATTCTTGCGGCGCCAACCCTTGTTCCCACCGAAGAAACGTCCGTCGGCCAGCGTTTTCATGGCCAGCACGCCAATGCCTGCCTTCACACACTGGGGCACCACGTTGGCGACGAAACTTTCGTAGTGGGGGTCGGCAGGGTTAACCGGCATCTGCGAGGAGACCATTTTCACACCCCGCTTTTTGAGCTCTTCCAGCATCTTGAGGTGGGCCTGGTAGGAATCATGGCCGGTGAAGCCGATGTGTCTGACCTTGCCCTTGTTCTGAGCCTCGAGAAAGGCGTCGAGTACACCGTTTTGGAGCCGCTCTCCCACATCCCCCGGGCTTCCAAGGGCATGCATCTGCCATAGGTCCACGTAGTCGGCCTTCATGCGGGAGAGGGAAGTGTCGAGGTCCTTCAGGGCATGCTTCCTGTTTCTGGCCATGGTTTTGGTCATGATGAAGGAAACGTCTCTGTACTTGGGGGTGAGGAATTTTCCATAACGTTCCTCTGCTTTACCACCGCTGTAAAAGGGGGCGTTGTCGAAGAAGCGCACCCCCTCCGCCAAAGCTTTTTCGATGATGGCCTGCGCGTCCTTTTCCGAGGCACTCCCCACATGCGCTCCGCCCACACCTAAGTTGGTCACGACAGGACCGGAAAAACCCAGCTTGCGCAGGGGCAGGAGCTTGCCCAGCCGGTCAGAGGAGGCGGTGGCCGCGGCAGCCTTTCCTGCGCCATGGAAAAGGCTGGGCACCATCAGTCCGGCGGTGCAGCCCGCCAGCATGGCTATGAACTCCCTGCGTTTGAGTCCCGTGTACAGGTTGGCGGCGTTTTCATTCTCATGTTTCATAAAATCCTCCATGAATATTTTTGCTTCGACTATTTTTCAAGAAACGGGATCGGTTTTTCGGTTCTGTATGCCAGCGCCTGACAGGTTGCAATAAGAATGTCATTCTGGTCCGTCACCTTCAACTCGTAAACGGCTGTCTTTTTGGTCTGACTGACGCGCCTGGCTTCGGCCTTTAATTCAGCGCCGGACTGCGGGCTGGCTATATAGGTTATGTTCACGTTTAAAGCTACGGCGATGGTGCCATCTGTCTGGCCGGCTGTCTCAAAAGCCTCATCGATCAGACCGAATACGGCACCGCCGTGGGCGCGGGAATAAATATTATCCATCGTGTCCGGATCATATCTCATTTTAACCACTGAATAGCCGTCTTCCAATTCGACCAGCTTCATCTTCAATGCCTGGGCAAAAGGCTCTTTTTTCACGGCCTTGACAATTGCACGCTTAACTGTTTCATCCATAAATGCTCTCCCTGCTTACTGCATGGCACCACAATACCAGAAAGACGCAT
>JASFSK010000612.1:0-3651 GCA_050114455.1 Desulfobacterales bacterium
GGGAACGATGATCGTCGTACCCGCCATTTCAAGTCGACAAATTCCACAGACAATATCAGTTATAACAATTATATGAGGCAGAAAAAACAAAACCTCTCATTGAAATGATGGGTTTTTTGATTATATTTTACAAATCATGATAAATTCAATCATCAGCGCAACCGGCAGCTATATCCCTCCCGTCAAAGTCCCAAACCGGCAATTTCTCGATCATGAATTTTACGATGCGGATGGGACCAAGATTGCCAAGACCACGGCCGATATCATCAACAAGCTGCAAGAAATCACCTGTATTCGCGAAAGAAGGTATGTCACGGACAATCTGAATGTATCCGATATTTCTTTTATGGCAGCCGAACAGGCCCTCGATGGAGTTGATAGGGAAAGCCTTGACTATATTATCGTTGCCCAAAATTTTGGTGAAATTCAGGTGAACAACATTAAATCTGACATGGTCCCAACCATCGCCGCCAGGGTAAAACATAAATTGAGAATCAAAAATCCCTATACGGTCGCCTATGACGTTCCTTTTGGCTGTCCCGGGTGGCTGCACGGCGTGACGATTGCCGATTATTACATAAAATCCGGTGATGCAAAAAAAGTGTTGGTCATCGGCGCTGAAACGCTTTCGAGGGTATGCGATCCGCACGACGTTGATGGAATGATTTATTCGGACGGAGCCGGAGCGACCCTGCTGGAAGCAACCAATGAGAATTGCGGCATCCTGACTCATGTCACCAGATCCGACACTTATGATAAAGCTTTTCTTTTGGGAACCGGGAAATCCTATAATCCCAGCCATAGCGGTGATGAGCTTTACATCAAAATGCAGGGACACGAGATATATAAATATGCAGTCCGGACAGTTCCCGAAGTAGTAAAACAGAGCCTCGACAAAGCTGGTTTGACATTAAACGATGTGGCCAAGGTACTGATACACCAGGCCAACCAAAAAATGGATGAAGCAATTTTGGCGAGACTGTTTAAACTGTATCAAATCAACGATATTCCCGAGCATATTATGCCGATGACCATCTCTTGGCTTGGCAACAGTTCGGTAGCAACACTGCCGACCATGCTCGATCTGGTGCAGCAGGGAAAGTTAGATAATCATGAACTGAAATCCGGGGATATTGTCCTATTTGCTTCAGTTGGCGCCGGTATGAATATCAATTCAATGGTTTATAAGGTGCCATAATAATCCTGCAGGCATTTGTAGTGGACCGGCTGATTGTTGTGAGCCTTAAGACCTCGTACGATGGCTTCGGCTGCCGAAAGGGTCGTTATAAATGGCACACGGTTTATGATGGCGGTCCATCCAATGGCGAATTCATCTGTTCGCGAACGCTGGCCTAAGGGAGTGTTGATAATCAGATCGATTTGAGCGTTTTTGATATCATCCACCACATTGGGCCGACCCTCTCGTATTTTCAAAACGGTTTTTACGGCAATTCCCCTGCTAGATAGATATTCCGCCGTTCCACGAGTCGCCACAAGTTTATAGCCAAATTTTTTTAGACCTTCTGCTATGGGGAGAACCCGGGCTTTATCGTTGTCGTTAACACTCAAAAATACGGTACCGGATTTTGGCATGGCAATTCCGGCGGATTGGAAGGCTTTAAACACGGCCTCGCCGAATTTTGGGGCGATACCCATAACCTCACCGGTGGATCGCATCTCAGGCCGCAAGAAGATATCTGTTTGCCCAAAACGGTCAAATGGAAATACGGATTCCTTAACCGCTACATAAGGCAGTTGAGCGTTGAAGTTGACATTGAGTTGATCGAGTTTTTTACCGGCCATCACTTCAACGGCCAACTTGGCAATGGGAATTCCCGTGGTTTTACTGACAAAAGGTACGGTCCGCGACGCTCGCGGATTGACTTCTATCACGTAAAGCGTGTCAAACATTACGGCAAACTGAATGTTGATCAGGCCTTTAACCTTGAGTGCGCTGGCCAGAGCGCGGGTATATTCCCCGATATCCTCGTGCTGATCGCGGCTTAGCAGGAAAGGCGGCAGTACGGCCATACTGTCGCCCGAATGTACACCGGCCTCCTCGATATGCTGCATCACCCCGCAAATTTCAGTCTGCTGCCCGTCTGAAATAGCGTCCACGTCGAATTCATAGGCATCTTCCAAAAAGCGGTCGAGAAGGACAGGATGCTCTTCGGAGGCCGTGACTGCATTCTGCATATAGTGTTTCAATGAATCGATATCGTAAACGATTTCCATGGCCCGGCCACCGAGAACATAGGAAGGCCTGACGACCAGTGGAAATCCGATGCGCTTGCCGACTTCAATGGCTCCGTCTATGGATGTGGCGGTACCGTATTGAGGATGAGGGATATCCAATGAATCAAGCAAAGCCCCGAAGCGATCCCGATCTTCGGCCAGGTCGATTGAATCCGGCGATGTCCCCCAGATCGGCACCCCGGCCTTTTCAAGTGGCAGCGCCAGTTTCAATGGGGTCTGGCCGCCGAATTGGATGATAACACCGTCGGGTTTTTCGAGTTCTGCAACACTTAGAACATCTTCATAGGTCAAGGGTTCGAAATAAAGTTTGTCAGCCACATCATAGTCGGTGCTGACCGTCTCGGGATTGCAATTGATCATAATTGCTTCAATTCCCAGTGATTTTAACGCCAGAACACCGTGAACACAACAGTAGTCAAATTCGATCCCCTGGCCGATTCTATTGGGCCCGCCGCCAAGGATGATGACTTTCTTATTTTTCGACGAGCTGGATTCATTTTCCCAGTCATAGGTTGAGTAGTAATAGGGGGTAAAGGATTCAAACTCGGCAGCACAGGTGTCAACGATTTTATACGAGGGCCGCACATTGTTTACGTTTCTAAAACTTCTGATTTCGCCTTCGCTTTTTCCGGTCAACACAGCGATATGTTTATCGGAAAATCCCAATTGCTTTGCTTGAGTGAGTGTTTGGAGGGAAATGGTATTTCTCTTTTGGTACTCTGAAACGATTTCTGTTTCGAACTCAGTGAGTTGATACAGGTTTTCAAGAAACCAAAGATCGATTCCTGAAATTTCTGATATTTCCTCCCGGGGGACCCCTATTTTCAGTGCTTTCCAGATTTTCAATATGCGATCGGGAGTTCCGGATCGAAGGTCATCCAGCAATCCATCCCGTGTCATCAGATCGTAGCCATCCATATTTTCGGCATGAAATCCGGACCAGCCATTTTCCAGCGAACGCAGTGTTTTATTGAGTGCTTCTTTGAAGGTTCGGCCGATACCCATGGCCTCCCCAATGGATTTCATCTGAGAGGTCAGCCTTGGATCTTCGTCGGGGAATTTTTCAAAATCCCAGCGGGGAATTTTTACGACAACATAATCAATGGCCGGTTCAAAACTTGCCGGGGTTTTGCGGGTGATATCGTTTGGTATTTCGTGAAGGTGATAACCAACAGCCAGTTTGGCGGCGATCTTGGCAATCGGAAATCCAGTCGCTTTTGAAGCCAGGGCGGAACTGCGGGAAACCCGCGGATTCATTTCTACCACGACCATTTCTCCAGTAGCCGGATTCAACGCAAATTGGATGTTGGCGCCGCCGGTCTCAACCCCGATTCTGTCGACAATTATTTTGGCGGCATCCCGCATATTCTGGTATTCGACGTCGGTCAATGTTTG
>JASFSK010000613.1:0-3646 GCA_050114455.1 Desulfobacterales bacterium
CCTCGTCCACAATCGATACTAGCCTGCGCCACAAAATCTCCAGGGTAATCGGGTCAAATTGAGATTTTGGATTTTGGATTTTGGATTTTTTTGAATCGTTGAATCCCGTTTCATTTTGCATGAATCATGCACCTCATTTTTTAAGATTGGCCACGACACTGACAGACTAGTACGGACCGTACAACTTTTGATAAAATAACGGTCTCTGATAAAGGACTTTTATGGACGGGCACTAGCTAACTGCCCTCACGATTTACCACTTCCTTTTTCCGCATTCCGTATTCCGCACTCTATTCTATTCCGACTTCCCTCCGGGGCGCAGATCCCTATGGTTCCTGCAGGCCGGAGGCCCCATTCAAGCTGATCCAGACAAAGCCGTACTCATCGACGCTCGCCTGGGCGTCTTCGCCAATGATAATGGTGGATTCTTTTTCTTCAATAATGGCCGGGCCATTCATCACAGCCCCTGGAAAAAGCTTGAAGCGGTCATACACTGTAAAGGGTATGTATTCCTTGGATTCCAATGAAAACGCCTGCCGTTCTCCTTTCACGCATTCGGCAAGTTTTCCCGTTGTCTTTTGCAGCGGTGGGATGCGAAACTCTCGTTGGGGAAGGCTTGCCCGAACTTTAAAGGTCACAAATTCAACCGGTGTATCCGGATAAGTCCGGCCATACAGTTTCTTGTAGACGTTGTCGAAAAGCCCCCGAATCTCGGATTTATCCCATAGATGAAAGGGTTTATTTTCAAGGCGAAGGTCGGTTTCCGCTCCCTGGCCTACAAAACGCATCATCAGCGTCCGCTCAAAAAGGATGGTGTCGTCCTTGCCCGCCTGCTGAAGAATCGCTGTGCCCTCTTTCTCGAGTTCTTGAAACAACGCCTCGATTTCTCTAAAGTCAGCATCGTCCAGGGTCACACGGTGGCTGCGGGTCAAATCAAATGCGACGGGTGCTGTAAAGAAACCCAACGCTGATCCGACGCCGGCCAAGGGCGGCACGATAATTCTAGGCGCCCCGATTTTTTTGGCAAGACCATAGGCATGCACCGGGCCGGCGCCCCCGAAGGCCGAAATGGTAACGATATTCGGATTACCGCCCTTTTCCGCAATATGGGTTTTGGCCGCCGCTGCCATGGTTTCATTGATCAGATCATGGATGCCGAATGCCGCCCCCACCGTCGTCGTGCCAAGTGGTTTGGCGACTTTTTCCTCAAGCGCTCGTTCCGAAGCCGTCTTGTCCAGCGGCATGGTACCGCCTAAAAAATAATCGGGATCCAGATAACCCAACAGCAAATCGGCATCGGTCACGGTGGGATTCTCACCGCCGCGGCAGTAGCACGCCGGGCCCGGATCTGCTCCGGCACTTTCGGGGCCGACTTGCAAAAGGCCCATTTTGCTGATTTTAGCAATACTGCCGCCGCCGGCACCGATCTCCATTAGGTCCACCACCGGCACCTGGATCGGCAGCCCGCTGCCTTTCTTGAACCGCTGGACCCTGCCCACTTCAAATGTGGAAACCAGACCGGCCTCTCCCTTCTGAATCAAACAGGATTTTGCCGTGGTACCGCCCATATCGAAGCAAAACATGTCTTTGATATTAAACATTCGTCCATAATGCTGGGAGGCAATGACCGCCGCGGTAGGACCGGATTCTATAATCCTGACCGGAAACTGCCGGGCCGTTTCAACCGAGGTGATACCGCCGCTGGACAGCATGATAAATAATTTTCCGATGAATCCGAGGGATTTTAAACGGGTGGTAAGCCGAGCCAGATATTTGGCCGTAATCGGCTTGACATAGGCATTGGTCGCCGTGGTGCAGGTCCGCTCATATTCACGGATTTGAGGTAATACCTCGAAAGAGGTCGATAAGGACAGATCCGGTGCCACTTGCTCAACTATTTTTTGGATGGCCTTTTCGTGGACCGGGTTTTCATAGGAATTAATCAGGCAGACTGCCAAACTCTCAATCCCCAGCTTGAGCAGCTCGTCGAGTACCCGGCGAACTTCCGGTTCGTCCAGGTCCTCGATGACTCGACCGTCGACGGTGATGCGTTCCGACACCTCATGACGCAGCGACCGCGGCACCAGGGGCTTTGGGTATTCGGCAAAAATGTCATAGGCGTCGTATCGAAGCTCACGGCCAAGCTCCAGCACATCACGAAACCCACGGGTGGTGATCAGACCGGTTTTAGCCCCTTTGCGCTCGATGATGGCATTGATCACCAGGGTGGTGCCGTGAATGATTTCCTCTATTTTGGGCATAAATCCGGGAGTACGCTCCAGCAACTCACGGATACCCTGTTCGACCGCATCTGAGGGATCGCCCGGGGTGGTTAGACACTTGTTGATGGTAAATTCACCGGTATCATCGTTTACCAAAACAAAATCCGTAAATGTGCCACCGATGTCACAACCTAGCCGATAGCTCTCGTTCGCCACCAATTGCCTCCTAAGTAGTATCTTAAATCCGAATTGAGCAGTCGAAATGACCGTGAATTCCCACTTCAAAAAATACTCGGTTCCTCCCATTCTCCGAAAAGATCCCGAAACACGCCGGCCATCTCACCGACGGTGGCATAGGCCCGGCAACAGTCGACCAGCAGCGGCATCACGTTTTTGCCGGATCGCGTTCCCTGCTCGAGATCTTTTAACGTCCGGGATACTTCACGGTTGTCACGGGTCCGACGCAGCTCCTTGAGATTCGATATTTGTTGGTCAACCCATTGTTCATTGTATTCGTGAAGCTCCACGTCGGTTTGATCTTCAGTTTCATCCACATATTTGTTGACACCGACTTTGATATACTCGCCCTTTTGAAGCCCCTTCTCGTACTCATAGGCCTGTTGGGCCACCTTGCGTTGGATGAAACCCGTGGCCACCGCATGCACCATTCCACCGATTTCCTGGATCTGGTGCATCTCCTCCAGGATCTTTTCCTCCATCTGTTTGGTCAGAGTTTCAATGAAATAGGAGCCTGCCAGGGGATCCACCGTATCACGCAGCCCGACTTCGTCCATGATGATCTCCAAGGTGCGCAGCGACAGCAATGCCGCTCGCGGCGTCGGAATGGTGTAGGCTTCGTCAAACGAGCAAAGCGCCGTGGTCTGAGCCCCGCTCAGGGCAGCGCCCAAAGCATAGAAAGCGCCGCGCATGATGTTGTTTTCGGGCTGGTCTTTGGTCAGTCCGCTGCCGCCGCCGCCAAATAGACCTCTGAGAAATAATTTCTTTTTATCCTGGACACCATATTCTTCCCGCAGCATCTTGGCCCAGAGCTTACGGGCGGCTCTGAATTTTGCGATTTGCTCCCAAAGGTTGCCGAAGACATTCAGATTGAAGGAAAATCGACCGACAGCATCCTCTGCGGTCATTCCGCGCTGGATCACGTTATCCATGTAGGCCTTGGCGATCTCAAATGCACAGGCAATTTCCTGGGCAGGCGTCGCACCGGATTCACGAATGTGATAACCACAGATGCTGACAGGATTGCAGCGCGGCAGTTCTTTGGCAGCGTATTCAATGCTGTCGCCCACCAGGCGAACTGCGTCTTCCACCGGAAATATCCAGGCGCCGCGCCCGATCATCTCCTTGAGTATATCATTTTGAGGTGTGGCGCTGATTTTTTCCTTTGGGTAGCCGAATTTTTCGGC
>JASFSK010000614.1:0-3641 GCA_050114455.1 Desulfobacterales bacterium
CATGTAATATGCAGACCAAAAATAGTTGAACGGACGGCAACCAATTTGACAGTTGATTTATCTGTGTTGGACTTTCTCTGAATATTAAAAGTAATGAGATGGATATTTTTAACAGAATTAAAAATATGAAAATCCTGCTAGTTGACGACGATGAGTGGATCAGAGATTCGCTGAGCTTATTTTTTGAAGCCGAGGGGTGTAAGCTGCTGACATTTGAAACCGCTGAAGAAGGCATGGATGCCGTCGAGAAGCAAACGTATGACATAGTCATCTCGGACTACAAATTACCCGGTATGGATGGTTTGGAGTTTCTTAGAAGGGTGAAAGAGAAACAACCCAAAACCTCTGAACTCCTTATCACGGCTTATGCGAATGGCGAGATTGAAAAAGAAGCAAAAGAAATCGGTGTTAAGGATATTATTCCGAAACCCTTTTCATCTGAAGACTTTGAAACTTCTCTGTCCCGAATTATCGAAAACAGTGCATAAAAGCGGGTGCGCTATGGGAGACATAAAATGGATAAATCCGGCCGGCGGCCTTCGACTCGGCAGGCAATAGAAGCCACCATTCAGATTGTACTTGCTTTTAACGATTCAGAAAAGGACCGGAATTCGAACGCCGTAATTCCGATTAAAATATGCAACCAAAGCGATACTATCCTCAATATCGAGATGGATCGGGCCATCAGGCCCGGATCGAATGTCAGGGTCAGTATGGTTGTCCAGAAAGGAAATGACCTTGAGAATGTGCAATATATACGCGATGGACGGGTTGTCAGGTGTGAAAAAATCGGTGACACCAGCTCCCGGCACAGGATTGGAATCAAAATTCTGCGCAAGGTCATTCAGGCCCAAGTCCTGAGCAATCGCTTCAAACCGACCCGCATAAATTCAATGAGGCCGGCATGAAAGGAGGGATCAGAGAATGCTAGTAAAAAACTGGATGAGCAAAAATGTAATTACCGTCGATGTGAATGACTCGATGCCTGATGCCACCAAGTTGTTAAAAGAGAATGACATTCGAATGCTGCCCGTGATGAAAAAAGGCAAACTAGTCGGCATCGTAACGGATCGAGACCTAAAGAAAGCCTCGGCATCCGACGCCACCACGTTGGAAGTCCATGAACTTTTGTATCTTCTGACAAAAATTAAAGTTAAAGACATCATGACCAGCGATGTGATTACAGTGCCGCCGGATTTCACTGTGGAAGAAACCGCTCAGGTGCTTCAGAAAAATCGAATATCCGGTATGCCGGTTGTCGATGCAGAAGAACGGCTTGTTGGTGTGATAACCCAGAGTGATCTGTTCCGGGTTCTCATTTCGCTGACGGGGGTCAGCAGCGGCGGCATCCAGTTCGGCTTTCAGCTGGAAGACAAACCGGGATCAATTAAAGAAGTTGCTGATATTATCCGTTCGTATAGTGGGCGTATGGTCAGCATTTTGTCTTCCTATGACGATGTGGCCAAAGGCTATCGCAAGGTGTACATTCGGATGCACAGCATTGAGCGTATCAGGCTGCAAATGCTGATTGAAGACCTGCGCGCCAAAGCAACCCTGCTGTACATGGTGGACCACCGTGAAAATATAAGGAAGATTTATTAGAAGATCGAAAAAACTTTGAGTTTTTATGGCATCACCTCAACCTAAATGCAAGCTGAGCAATCGGAGGGTCTGACATGAAAAAATTCAAGAGGGTTTTGTTCCCGGTTGATTTTTCGGAATCATCCACAAAAATTGTTCCGTATGTACAGGCTATGGCGGAACAACTGGAATCGGAAATTCACATTTTGTTTGCCGCCCGGGTATTTGAATACTTTACCAGCATTTACGTGCCGCACCCGTCCATCAATAAGTTTGAAAAGGAGATTATCGAGGGAGCTGAAAAGCGATTGTATGAGTTCATGGATGAGCACTTCAGCAAGTTTCCAAACACCAAAGCCACGGTGGTAGCCGGGGATGCCTCAGAACAAATTATTAATTACATCGAAGATCACAGCATCGATTTGGTCATCATGGGCACCCACGGTCGTAAGGGCATGGATAAAATAATATTCGGTTCGGTGGCGGAGCGGGTGGTCAAAACATCACCTGTTCCGGTGATGGTGGTGAATCCATACAAAGCCGGGTGAGAATAATTCACCCCAGATACACGCAGACTCACGCGGGCAATTTATTCGAAAAAAAACGGTTGTGTATTTCTGTGTGGGTCCGGAGCACCACCTGAAACAAAGGAATTGCAGTCCATGAGTGTCGAAAATTTAGATGAAATATTTCCTTCTGCAATTACCGGGTCAGCTTTCTTTCGTGTTTATCCTACTGTTGACTCGACAGTGGCTGGCAGTGCCGGCTTATCTCGTCTGGGGTTTGGTAATTTTTTGGATCGCCAAGGATCTTTTCTTATTTCCTTTTCTCTGGCGTTTTTACGATCCGGACCAGTATTCCGACCGATTCGGTATGGTCGGCCGCAAGGGCATCGCCCTTAGTCGTTTAAGTCCCGACGGCCACGTACGGGTGCACGGCGAACGCTGGCAAGCTGCTGTCGCTGACGGGCAGGTGCCGATCGAACGGGGCGAGCCCATCCGGGTGGTGGCCGTCGACAGCCTTAAATTGACCGTCAAACGTTGCGTTAAAGTTACAGGTACTAAATTTCGACATTTAAACTAATTTCCAGTCATTCGTTTGAATCTGTTCAGAACGTACTGTTCATAATCCGTGGCATTTTTTCCGTTCGGCTGAATCTGCTCGAGGTGAACTTCTGCCCTTGCCATGCTCTTGTGCCCGCCGGCAGATCCAATGTGGCCGAACATTTCCTTTGCCAGTTTGCCGGCATCACGGCGAAAACCGGCATTCCGGAAAATGACGATTAATTTCTGATCAATGATTCCGGATACGATGCTGCAGGTTGCCTCCGCCATCTTCATGAAAAAGTCGGCCACGATTACCAGCGTTGCCGCGTCCTGCACTTTTCCCAGGTGAATGACGGCGGTATGTTTTACGAATGTCAGCTTTTCGAGGGCTAGCTTGAAGCTAGGTAGTGTTTTTTTAGTTAATTCGGAAGACTCGACTTTTTTGATGATATTTAGATTGGCATACTCGTAAAGATACCGAAAGGCGTTGATATCGTTGGAGGCAGTCGTTCTTGCGAAACTATTGGTGTCGGATTTAATGCCATAGAACAAAGCGGTTGCGAGGCGGGGTGAAGGCTTTATCTTGGAGGCTTTCAGATATTCTGTCAGAATGGTGGAATTCGCACCGTAGCCTTCCTGAATATCAATAAAAGCGGCTTCCAGATTGTCGGAAACCGGATGATGATCGATGATAATATCAAAGCGAAATTTACTGAATTCCTCGTTGTGATTCGGCTGAGAGTCTACGATGGCCCATTTCGTCACCGCTGTGGTTTTAAAGTTTCTAATATGCGGCTGTTTGAGGTTCAACAAACTGATGAATGCCAGGTTATCGGCCCGTTCGATTTTGTTTATTCGAACGACATTCACCTTTTTCACTTTGCGCCAGAACAATCTTTTTAGTGCGAAGGCACTGGCGATCGCATCCGGGTCGGCATTGATTAAAATTGCTACCGTATCTTCTGAGCTAACGACATCCTGCAATTTCTTGCATTTTTCAGCTGTGGATACTGA
>JASFSK010000615.1:0-3627 GCA_050114455.1 Desulfobacterales bacterium
AGATTTCGTAGAAAATAGATTAAACCCTTTTGAAAGGGGTGGTAGTCATTCTTTTTATGTGATTTTGTCTATAGAATAGCAAAATCCTTCTTTAGCACATTTTTTTTTCGGACATAACTACTATCAGACGGGTGAATTGCATAGAGCCAAAGTTAATTATCAACAGACCGTCGAATTTCAATAATTTTTATGATGAGGGATATATCGCAGGAATCTTTGGTAGCCTCACTGGTGAAGCCATTTCCGTAAAAGAGGTTGATTGCTGGTGCACGGGAGAACGAACCTGCCTCTTTGAAGCCAAACTGGTTTAGATTTCAAGTTTATGGTCCATTTATTGCCTGTCGTTGATTTGCTGAATTTACAAACCGGTTTGGGACTTGAACAGATCAACTGAATTGATCTGAATGTCCAACAGCTCAGCAATTTTTAATTTAGCCCGGATGCCTTTGGGACTGCCGGCCACGGAGGTAACGATGCCGATCCCCAGATCCTCTCTGAGCTGGCGCATTGACTCTTCATCAACCAAATCCGCAATTCCAACCCCCAGTTTTTCGGCCACATATTTTTTTGCCGGGTCAATTTTCATTTTTTTGATCAGCTGCATCCAGGCCACCAGATCTCCGGCGGTCCGGATGCCGCCCATGCCGCAGGCAAAAATATGGGCAATGTGCATCCCAAAAGGGTCCCCAACGCCAATCTACAGACCATCGGCCTTGCCGATCTGAACAAGGGATTTAGACGCCCGCGTGACACTGTCAATCGGCGGTGCCTCCATCATGGGAACCCCGCCGACGCCCATGCCCACATTGACATGCAGCGGGATGTTGACCGCATTGACCGCTGCTTTGACGAAGGTGACGGCCCGGGCAATGTTCCAGGCCACGGAATGCGTAACGCTGGTGCCGATGGCAACGCCGTAAATGCTGGCACCGGCGTCCTCTGCGAGTTTTGCCTGATCGTGGGGATAGAGACCGGCCAACCGTGTGCCGTCAAATTCGATCTCGCCGTGCATTCCCAGAACAAACTCACCGGATCCGCCCATGATAAGGGGCATATTCGGGGCACCCGTTTTTAAGTCGCGGACGGCTTGCAGCGCAGCCAGAAAATCCGCATCGCCGGCGGAACCGCTGGTGTCGAAATTAAGCCCTTCGCAGCCAATCGAATTGAATTTTTTCCCGACAAATATCAGGTCTTCGCGAAGCTGTTCGGCGGCGGCTTCCTGCACCTCGCGGGCCTCCTTGATTTTACCCTGGGGCAGAAGCTCGGCCGGGTTTTCGTGGGGGCCATCAGGCTGGAAGTACAGACCCATATTGGGCTGGGCGCCGTATAAGAATGGGGCAGTGGTCATCATCGAGGCCGAGTAGTATTCATTCATTTCGAAGTTGATGATGGGTTTGACCGGTTTGAAACTGTAATCGCTGTGGCCCATGGACGTTGTGTCCGCGGCCAGGGCCCGCTCATAGGTCAATATCGCCTGCAAGCGGCTCATGGGGACGCCGACGCCGCCACCGTCCTGGCCGGAGTAAAAACTCATCGAGCAACCGTCATCGGTGACGATCACCTCTTGCCCGGAATTAACGCTGACGGCCCGGGAGGGCTCGGCCATGATTTCAAAAAGCAAATCCATTTCCTCCGCGGTAAGCTGCGGAATCTCTGCACGCCGGGCGGCATCATCGGTAGCGTCCTTGATATCCTCTTTGATTTCTTCAGCCGACATGGATATGAGCTCGCCGTCACCCATGCGGGTCATTATTTTATTTTGCATTGAAGTTTCTCCGGTTACTGTTTTTTTTAGGCCCTCCTGATGCGAACGCGAACCTGCGAAGAATTGACTATTGAAAATTGAAGATTGAAGAATTGTGGATGTCGCTTCGCTCAGTCATTCATATGATCTTTTTATTATTGATCAGCCGGAGGCGTACCTCAAATATTCAATATTCAATCAACAATCTTCACTTAAGCGCCCAATTCAGCTTCAGTCTCGACAATCAGCGCACGAACATCCGCCAGCACCTTTTCGGGCAAGGGGTCCGGTTGATGGTTTTTTAATATTTCCTGGGTTTTTTCAACTGCCCGCTGATAGCTGTCGGTGGATCCCGATGCCTTCCAGGTCTCCATTCCATTGCGATCGATCAGCTCCGGTCGGGAGTGGGTCCGCATGTGTTTGAGGGTATGATCCTGGTCTAAAAAGTCCTTTGAAGGCCCGACCGAACGGATGACGTCAACCGCCAGGGATTCATCATCGACGGTAAATCCCCCGACTGTTTGCTTGATCATTCTGGCAAATTCATTGTCTAAAACCAATTGGGCAAAATCGAAGGTGATCCCGCTCTCAAGCATCCCCGGTCCGTAAATCAGATTGGCGCCTGCCAATGCAGCAATAAGTCCGGTGAGGGTCTTCTCATGGCCCAGTTGAGAGTCGGATATTTTGGAATCGCTCTACCCACCGGCCACATAGCTTGGCAAGGCATAATAGCGGGCCAGCCTTGCCACCGCACCGCTTATCACGGCACACTCGGGGGTGCCGACCGAAGCGGCCGCAATTTTTAAATCCATGGCGGTGGTCGAGCTGCCGTAAATTACGGGTGCCCCCTTTTGCGCGAGCTGATTTAACGTAATTCCTCCGAGAACTTCGGCATTGTGGGTGACGATGGTGCCTGCCAGGGTGACCGGAGACGTGCCGCCCGCCATGGCCATGGATAGAATATTGACCACAGACCCGGTACGGGCGGCCGCCATGATAATGTCACAGCATTCATCTATCAGTGTCAGTGGACTGACAGGACAGGTGGTAAACGATAAAATGGGACGCTCTTTGAGCTTCGTTTTGCCTCCTGCGACGATACCGGCCATCTCGACCAGTTTTTCTAAAAGGAAACCGCTTCCGGGACCCACACAGCAATGCTTGGTTGTGTTGGTGAGCATGGCCTCAGCATTGTGCAGCGGCAGCACACCTTTGGGAACATCACTGGCGCCCACGGCCTTCTCACAGACATCGATGCTATCCAGGTAATCGACGACCTTGGCGGCGTTGGCAAGGTCGGCCTTAACCGGTGTCCGACGCTTGCCGGTATAGGGATCGACCACTTCAATTCCTTCACTAAAGTTGGTAAAGTGAACACGACCGGCTTCCAGCAATTTGTCGTGTTTGGGATCGCGCCCGGCCAAAAGTATTTTTGACGGTGCCGATCGGATGGCATCCTCCACCATATAGGGGGGCATTCTGACGATTTTGCGGGTACGATCAACCTGGGCGCCGTACCCGTCGAACAGATCGAGCGCTTCATCCGTATCAATAGATAAACCTGTTTTTTCAAGTACTTCCAGAGTAGCGAGATGAATGTCATACAGTTCATCATCGGTAAAGGAACTCAGTCCGAATCCCTGGCTGCGTCTCTTGCCCGGCTGGAAACTTCGCATTTTGGGTTTTCCTTCCTTTTATTCTAAATATCGGTGCTTCACGCATCTTCTAACAGAGTGGCATTTGAAAATCAACCGGATGGTATCGTGATTGGCAATCTAAATGATGCGCCAGTCTGTAATCGCTTGACACCCTGGCATGATCAGACTAATCTAATTTAATTAGCCCATCGATCCACGTCCTTTGGATGTGGATTATTTACTTTT
>JASFSK010000616.1:0-3626 GCA_050114455.1 Desulfobacterales bacterium
TTTTCTAGGATATCTGGTGCCCCAAACCATCTTGTTCATCCCACTGGCACATACAATTTTCAAATTGAAACTGTGGGACTCTCTGTGGGCCCTGATACTTACCTATCCGACCTTTCTGATTCCATTTTGCACTTGGTTGTTAATGGGATACTTTAAATCTATTCCCAAGGAAATGGAAGAATGTGCCATGATCGACGGTGCCAGCCGGATCAAGATTTTTCGAAAAATCATCTTACCCTTGTGCCTACCGGGAGTTTTGTCGGCCGGCATTTTTTGTTTCACCTTATCATGGAATGAATATCTGTACGCCCTGGCGTTTATATCCAGCACCGCAAAAAAAACGGTGCCTATCGGTCTGGTCACCGAACTGGTCCGGGGAGACGTTTACCACTGGGGGGCCCTGATGGCAGGCGCCCTGTGTGCCTCGGTACCGATCGCCCTGGTGTACTCATTTTTTGTTGATCACTATGTTGCAGGTATGACCGGTGCACTGAAGGAGTAATACACATATGGCAGAAGTACGCTTAGAAAAGGTTTGCAAGCTTTTTGACGAGGTCGTGGCGGTTGACGACTTCAACTTGTCCATTCAGGACAAGGAATTTGTGGTTCTGGTCGGACCCAGCGGCTGTGGCAAAACCACCACCCTGCGAATGATTGCTGGTTTAGAGACTATCACCAGCGGAGACGTATACATCGGCGACCGGCTTATCAACAAACTGCCAGCCAAGGACCGCAACATTGCCATGGTATTTCAGAATTATGCCCTCTATCCCCACATGACTGTGTTCGACAACATGGCCTTTTCGCTCGAGATGCGCAAACGACCTAAGGACGAGATCAAACAGCGAGTTCAGGAGGCTGCTGAAATACTCGGCATCGAGGGGCTGTTGCAGCGCAGGCCCAAACAGCTTTCCGGCGGTCAGCGGCAGCGAGTGGCGCTGGGACGTGCGATTGTCAGAAAGCCCGAAGTGTTCCTATTTGATGAACCGCTGTCCAACCTGGATGCCAAGCTCAGAGTCCAGACCCGGCTGGAATTGAAGAAACTTCATGAGCGTCTGGCCACCACGGCAGTATATGTCACCCACGATCAAATAGAGGCCATGACCATGGGAGATCGTATCGTTGTCATGCATGCCGGCTTCATTAAGCAGGTCGGCTCGCCGCTGGAACTCTACGACCGGCCGGCCAACAAGTTTGTGGCTGGATTTATCGGCAGCCCGGCCATGAATTTATTCGAAGCGGAACTAAATCAGACTGGAGATGAGGTCTTCCTGAGAGCCGGCGATTTTTCTCTCAATCTGCCGCCTGCAAAAGCTGCCCATTTTCGAGATTACAGCGAACAGAAAGTGATCGTCGGGATACGACCAGAGGATTTCATACAAGTCGACGAATATCGACCCGGGGAAGCCATACCGGCAATGGTGGAAGTCGTTGAGCCAATCGGCAACGAAACCTATGTCAATGTGGCAACCGGCGATGTTACGATAACTGCGGCAGTCGGCAGAAGAGCGGTTATAAAACCCCACAGTTCTCTTAATCTTGTTCCGATTTATGATAATATGCATCTATTCGACATCCGCAGTGAACGATCAATTCATGGAAATTGAGGAGATTAATATGTCAAGGCCAAAGGTGTATGTGTCACGCGAGATTGCCGAAAAGGGACTGAATCTGTTAAGAGAGGCTACCGAAATGACCGTCTGGCAGGAAAAAGAGCTGATGCCGCGGGCGACGCAATTTCAGCTTTTTGCCGACTGCGACGGGCTCTTGACGACCACTGACATCGCCGTCAATGCTGAATTACTGGAAGCGTGCCCGAACGTTAAGGTCATCAGCAATCAGGCTGTTGGCTTTGACAATGTCGATATTCAGGCCTGTACCGCCGCCGGTGTACCGGTCGGCAATACACCGGATGTGCTGACGGAGACCACAGCAGATCTGGCGTTTGCGCTGATCCTGGCCTCCGCCCGCCGACTGGCGGAAATGGTCGCATGGGTCAAACAGGACCTTTGGACACCCGAAAGGGGTATGCTCGAAGGTCTTGGAGCAGATGTCCACCATGCCACTCTGGGAATTATCGGCCTGGGTCGTATCGGGAGGGAAGTGGCCCGGAGGGCCAGCGGATTTAATATGACCGTTCTTTACCATGACCTTCAGCGCGATCCGCAAGCCGAACAGGAGTTTGGCGCTAAGTATGTTGACAAAGAGATACTGTTGCAGCAAAGCGATTTTGTCAGTTTGCATTTGCCCCTGTCAACAGACACCCACCATTTTATCGGGGCTGATGAGCTAAAGCTGATGAAATCCTCCTCGATTTTAATCAATTCGGCCAGAGGTCAAATCGTTGATCAGACAGCATTGCTGAATGCTCTGAAAAACAGGCAAATTTCAGGTGCCGGGCTGGATGTCACCGACCCGGAACCCATGCGAAGTAGTGATCCACTGCTTGCTTTGCCCCAGGTGACCATATTACCTCACATCGGCAGCGCCACACTTAAAACCCGCGCAGATATGGCGGAAAGAGCTGCCTTAAACCTCATGAATGCCTTAAGCGGCCAGCCCATGATCAGCTGTATCAATCCGGATGCTGCCGGTACAGGGCGCAGCGCTTCACTCTATGGTAGGACAAATCCTTAATTCACGAAACCAACTCCTCCGAACGGTCTGTCGCTGATGGTGGTGTCGGTGTGAGTAGGATTGGATTCTCATCTTTAAAGGAAAATTGGACAAGATCAACAGGATCATCAGGGAAAAACGGCCTTCGGCCGAAAGAGCTTCTCGCCGAAGGCAGACAAAATCCCGTCGATCCTGTAAATCCTGTCTAAAAAAATAAAATCGAATCCATTCTTTTGAAGTTTCACACGATGATTCAAGACTTGACCGTTGAACAATCAGTTCCAGTTGAGAATATTTGCATCGATCATATATCGAAGGAGTCGTCATCATGTTCGATCTAGTCACTTTTGGAGAAGCCATGATCCGGATGTCACCACCGGATTTCAAACGTCTGGAGCAGACAACTACCCTCGATTTACACATCGGCGGGGCGGAGTTGAATGTGGCCGTCGGTGCCGGCCGGCTTGGTTTGAAGTCAGCATGGGTATCCAAATTGCCGGACAATCCCCTGGGCCGCATGATAGCCAACAAGGCGCGGGAATTGGGGGTGGATATCTCCCAAGTTGTTTGGCAAAAGGAAGGACGCGCTGGACTCTATTTTCTCGAACTCGGTGCTTCCCCCAGACCCAGTTCCGTTCTTTATGACCGTGCAGATTCATCTTTCAGCAACATAAGGCCCGAAGACCTGAACTGGAATAACATCCTCAAAGACACCCGCTGCCTGCATTTAACCGGCATTACGCCGGCCGTCAGTCAATCGGCTGCCGAAGCAGCCAAGGAGGCGATACAAAGCGCCAAAGCCTGCGGTTGCAAGGTGAGCCTAGATTTAAATTACCGGGCCAAATTGTGGTGTCCTCAAGAGGCCAGCAATACCCTGACCCCTCTAATGGATTCAGTCGACATCCTGATTACCACCAGGGGCGACACCCAAACGATTTTGGGCATCGATGCGAAAACAGACCAGGCAATGGCCGACATTTTGCTCGATAAATATCCATTTGAAGTCGTGG
>JASFSK010000617.1:0-3625 GCA_050114455.1 Desulfobacterales bacterium
CGCAAAATTTTAAAGTAGATTTTCATGCGCAAGGACAAACCCAGCAGAACGGCATATACGGTTGCCTTGAATGTTGATACCCTGGGCGCGAAACCGGAGATCAATAATTTCTTGCGCCAGGCATTATGCAGGCTACGGAAAAATTACCTGTAGCTTCCGGCGCAGCTGGTGAAAGAACTGTGCGATGGTCGGGTTCCCAACGGATGGTGTCTTTCTATGGAGCGTTCGACTGGATGCTGCCGGGTCAGTTTGAGACCTTTGCTCATCGAAAGGTGTTCTGTGAGTAACAGGTTAGAGAAGGCATTGGCGGTGGCGCCACCCAGATCCTTGTTCTGGGGGCCTGTTACGACACGATGGGGTGGCGGTTGGCTCCGGAGTTCACCGGGGCGAGCTTTTTTGAAATTTATCATTCAACTACTCTGCTCTTTTAACATGAACCAGCACACCATTTGATACACTTTTAAACTGCTTTGGGTCACCCAAAACCTTACCGAAAACATTTACGGGGCTGTATGCCCGCGGCCGATTGTCGGTGCTTACTGGCGTCGGTCCAAAAAAAATACAAAACGCCGAGCCAGCCGGCCAGTATGCCAGATCGCCAACCTTTACCTCGGAGCGGGCATCCGGTTCCTGTTCTATGTTCAGAGGGATGTCAAAATAGATCTCCTCGCCCCAGACGTTGGCCGAGTTTTCGAAAGGAAGGGCTTCAAGGACCTTTTTTGCTGTCGGGGTATCGAGCATTTCTGCCTGAAGGGATACGCTTCCCGCCGCTATCATAATTTTTGCCATTTTATTGTTTACTCCTTATACTTCACCATTTTCAACTAACCTGGCAAAGTGCTCAAAAGACCTATCCCAAGTCTTTTCGGCATCCGCCGGAAAGCAGCAACCTGGAAGCTGTCGACTTTTAAGGTGATAACTGATGCATTCACAACAAATACCTTTGCGTCCGCATGCTTCATAACTGCAGTTGCAGGATGCGAGGTTTTTTTCCTTTTGACATTCCATGGGAGACTCCTATTTTAAAACATACATTTTCCAAATACCATCTTATGGCTTTTGTTCTTATCATGAAATTGCGCGTTGATCAAAAAAGTTTTATGGACTAAAATTGACATCGTGAAATTTGAATTACAATTTAAGACCTGATATCCTGGCGATTCCATGCGGACAATATTTCTTTAACAACAAGCTTACTATGGCAACCGGTGAAATTTTTGACATAAAAAAATACGCCATCCACGATGGACCGGGTATCCGGACCACAGTATTTTTTAAAGGCTGCCCGCTGACATGCTGGTGGTGTCACAACCCAGAGAGTATCTCACCAGTCAGCCAGCGTCTTTACCGTAAGGAACGCTGCATCGGTTGTCGGGAATGTGTGGATGCCTGTACTGAAAATTGTATTGAAGTTGCGTCAAATGGGCTAAACTGGAACCAAACCGAGTGTCTAAGTTGTGGCGTCTGCGCCACGCGTTGTCCTGCAGAAGCAATTGAATTTATTGGTAAAAAGATGACGGTCGATGAAGTTTTGGCTGAAATTTCCAAAGATACCGTGTTCTATGATGAATCTTTCGGCGGCATAACAATATCCGGCGGCGAGCCATTGATGCAGCCATCTTTTTTGATTGAACTCCTGGATGCCTGCAAAAAAATGGAGTTTCACCGAACAGTCGATACATCTGGATATGCTGAAACTCGAACGCTTCTCGAAACGGCAACTCGCACGGATCTTTTCCTGTACGATTTAAAGCACATGGATTCTGAGAAACATGCCAGGTTTACAGGTGTCCACAATGAAATAATTTTAAGTAATTTGAAAATGTTATCTCAACAGGATGCGGAAGTTGTCGTTCGTTTTCCGGTTGTCCCCGGGTTTAACAGCGACCCGGAAAATATCGAAAATACCGGTGATTTCATTTCCTCGTTGCCTGGAATCAGACGAGTTGATATTTTGCCCTATCATTGTACGGCAGCGGCCAAATATAAAAAACTAGGATTGAAATTCAACACATCAGAGGTCTCAAACCCGACACGTGAAATTCTCGTATCAATTGCCGAAAAATTGGAAAAATTCGGTTTAGAGATCAAGATAGGAGGCTGTATCAGTGACACCGAGAGTAGCTAAATTGCGTCAGGAAAGTTTCGAGGCCCAACCCGAAATTTCGGTTGAGCGTGCCGTGCTAGTGACCCAATTTTATAAGGAAAACTACGGCAAACATTCCATTCCAGTACTCAGGGCATTGAATTTTAAAAATCTTTGTCAAAAAAAGACCATTTATATCGGGGACGACGAACTGATCGTTGGAGAACGGGGACCATACCCTAAAGCGGTATCCACTTTTCCGGAACTCAACTGCCACTCAGACAAGGATCTCGAGATCTTGAATTCCAGAAAAATGACACGCTATAGGGTGTCCAAGGAAGATATCGACCTTTACAAAAAAGAGGTCATCCCCTACTGGAAAGGCCGTAGCATGCGTGACAGAGTCTTCAGCCATATCCCAGCCGAGTGGCAGGCGGCCTATACCGCTGGAATGTTTACTGAATTCATGGAACAACGCGCACCGGGACACACTAGTTTGGACGGTACCATTTATGAAAAGGGACTGTTAGATCTCAAGATTCAGATTTCCGAGCATCTGGCAAGGCTAGATTATCTGGATGATCCTGAAGCGACCGACAAGGCCGAAGAGCTTAGAGCCATGGAAATTGCATGTGATGCTGCGGTTATTTTTGCCGAACGCCATGCGGCCCTGGCAGAAAAAATGGCGGCCGATGAATCCGACTCTCAGAATAGAGCCAGGCTTGATCGAATCGCTGCAACCTGTCGCCGGGTGCCGGCTTATGCACCGCGGGATTTATGGGAAGCCATTCAGATGTACTGGTTTATTCATTTGGGCACCATCACCGAATTAAATGGATGGGACGCCATGAGTCCGGGGCGTTTGGATCAGCATCTATATCCTTTCTATCAAAAAGGATTGGCAGAAAAATCCCTGGATCGACAAAGCGCCAAGGAACTGATCGGGTGTCTCTGGATCAAGGTCAACAATCAGCCCGCCCCTCCCAAAGTTGGCGTCACGGCTCTGGAAAGCGGAACTTACAATGATTTTACTAACATCAATATCGGTGGCCTAACCACGACAGGAGCCGACGGCGTCAATGAAATTTCTTATATCATGCTGGAGGTCCTTGACGAAATCCATCTCCTGCAACCCCAGGCCAACGTTCAGATCAGTCACAAAACTCCCAACCGGTTTCTGAAAGCAGCTTGCAGGGTGATTCGAAAAGGATACGGGTACCCTTCGGTATTCAACACCGATGAGGTCATTATGGAGCAGCTACGCACCGGAAAAACCCTGGAGGATGCTCGGCAAGGCGGATGCAGCGGCTGTATCGAAACAGGCTGCTTCGGTAAAGAGGCCTATATTCTAACCGGATATCTCAATGTTCCCAAAATCCTTGAGCTGGCGCTAAACGATGGTATCGATCCCCTGACCGACAAACAAATCGGACCGCACACCGGAAACCCTTTAGAATTTAATGATTTTGACGAGCTCTACCAGGCTTTTGAGCGACAGCTGGAATATATCGTTGAGTTGAAAATCAAGGTTAACAATTA
>JASFSK010000618.1:0-3624 GCA_050114455.1 Desulfobacterales bacterium
ACACAAAATCCATGAGCTAAGTTCATCATTTTTTACGCCTGCCCGCCTTCCAATTCTCGTAATAATCCCAACTGACAAAAAAGGATTTAATTAGCATAAAAAACAAATTATGTACAATCCTGAAGGTTATTGATATACCTTTGTTAGGCGGTTTGGCTCAAAAAACTTTTCTCGATTTTTCCGCTGACATTTTACATAATTTCATCCATCATAGATTATGGATCGACGGCAACCAAAACAAACTCTGTTAATCGCAGACGCGAATCCAGAAAATGCCAACATCCTGAAGACCATACTGTCGCCCGACTGCACAATTAAAATCGCGGCAGATGGAAAGCAGGCCCTGAGAATTGCACAGTCTCCGAATCCCCCCGGGTTAATCCTGCTAAACGTCAAGATGCCGACTCCGGAAATGATAGCAGTGTGTAGCGACAAATCCACAAAAAATATTCCGATTATTTGTCTTTCGGAGCCGACCACGGAAGACACGGAAGTAAAGGGATTTGAACTTGGGGCAGTCGATTACATAACGACACCGTTCAAGCCATCGGTTGTAAAAGCCAGAATCAGGACTCACTTGGAACTGAAGCACTATCGGGAGAAGCTTGAACGCAGCGCAAACGAACGAGTAAGCAAGCTGCGGGCTGAAATACGGCAGCGTAAAGATGTTGAAGATACCTATCATGCGCTTGTAGAGCACGCCAAAGACGGCATTGCAATAATCCACGATTTTAAGGTCAGGTTGACCAATCCTGCGTTCTGTAAAATGATTGGATATACTGAAGATGAACTTATGGGAGCCCATCTTAGAAAGTTTATTTCTGAAGAAGAATATCTTAAAAATACAAAACGATATTCTGCCAGAATTGCCGGCATAAATTTACCCCGCATTTATAAATCACAGATTATCCATTCGGATGGGTCAGTAATCGATGTCGAACTGAATGTTTGCGTCATCCCCTATGGAAAATCGCTTGCTGCTTTAGTCATCGTTCGGGATATCCGCGAAGAGGAAGCCTGGAAATATTGTATATAGATCTCAAGGAGGTCGTCTGTGCCGCTGATCCAAATACCGCGAAATTGGCTACCCGTGGTTCTTGCCTGCCTTGTATCTATGGTTGGATGTTCACCCATAGGCCGAGTTCAAACCCAAGAAAAGGAACCGCCTCCATCGGAGATGTTACCTTCCGGAAACGGCTGGTGGTATGCTCGATACCGCATAAACTGGCCCCCAAACACCGACCCCATCTGGTACCCGGACCTGTATATCGCTCATCAAATTTTAAAGCCTGTATTGCTGGAATATCAAGACAACATATTCTTGTGGAGATTTCACCGTCGAGCCGCCCGGGATGATGCCGGTCGCCAGTTTAGTTTCATTTTTTTCAGCACGCCCAGCACGGCCCAAACCGTGTTTCAATCACTACGATCAAATCCGATGACAGAAAATCTGAAATTATCCGGCTTGGTCGACGATATCATCTATGACGATCCAACCAAGCTTACCCGACCGGATATCGAAGATACCAGCGACAAAAATTGGTCTGATGCAATTCAAAAAGCATGGCCATATTACATCATGGGCGTCAGCCAAATGTGGTTGGAACTAATCGGCCAATTGGCAGATGAAAAAATGAAAAGCAATCGTCCTATCTCAATCAATGAAATTGAATTCTTTTATGAACAGGTCGATGAAACCATGATAAATTTATGGCAAAAACAGGGTCGGCATGCCTTCATGCACCATTTAAACGCGTTGTTCGAATATAAACCCTTAATATATTGGGAAAAGCGTTCTCTGACCTTTTAGGGTTAGAAGGACTTTTGTTAAATAATTTTTCATTTTGCTGAAAGGATTCCATGAACTCTATTTTTGCGAATACAATATATACCGGAAAAACGATTGTCACTAATCGATATCTTATTTTTAAGAGTTCCAAAATCACTGGAATTATGAAATCTCCAAAAGGTCAGGTGATTGGCCGATATGACGTTCTAACACCTGCATTTATCGACCCTCACAGCCACATCGGCATGGAGCGTTCCGGCGAACCCAGCGGCGAAGGAGAAGCCAATGATCATTTGGATTCAATTCTAGCCATCACCGATGCCCTTGATTCGGTTCAAATGGACGACAAAGCTTTCAAAGATGCGGTGGAATCCGGGGTATTGTATTCCTGCGTGGTACCAGGCAGCGGCAATATTATTGGGGGATATTCAGCGGTTATACGCAACTACGCCGATAACAGCACCAATGCACTCATTGCCCGCGCCGGAATAAAAGCAGCCTTCGGGTACAACCCCATGTCCACCCGCAGCTGGCAGGGTAAACGTCCTACGACTCGCATGGGCGCATTTGCCATTTTACGCGGCAGACTTGAGGAGGTGCGCCGCAAGACTCAAAAATTCCGTAAAGCCAAGGGGAGCAAGAAAGAGGAAATCACCTTTTCTGCGGAAGACAGCATTCTGCAGGATTTACTTGACGGAAAGCTAAGCCTTCGTGCCCATGTGCACAAAATTGATGATATCGCTGCATTGCTGCGCCTGGTAGACGACTATAAGCTCAAATTTACCGTCGAACACGCATCGGATGTCCACCAGCCCGAAATCTTTCAGCAGTTAAAGCATCGTAACGTGCAGGTTGTCTATGGCCCCATCGACTCTTTTTCCTATAAGGTCGAATTAAAGCACGAAGATTGGCGCAATATTCGCCATTTGTTAGCCGCACAGGTTGTATTTGGTTTGATGTCCGATCATCCGGTGACACTGGCCCGCCAGTTGTTTTTGCAAACACGCTGGTTTTTGAGGGCTGGGTACACCAAACAGCAGGCCATTGAGTTGATATCACGCCAAAATGCTCGGATTCTTGGTATTGATGACCGGCTGGGCACCCTTGAAAAAGGAAAGTGGGCCTCTTTTATTGGTTGGAACGGTGACCCATTTGATTTGGCGAGTTATCCGGTGGCGGTGTATGGCGAGGGTCAACGGCTTTTCTCCGACTCAATGTCTCACAGCAGCCCAGGCAATCTGGGACGACAAGATATACAATAAAAACAAATGCTTTTCAATTCCTCGCGGATTAGAAAGGCCAATGCAGTCGCTATGAATAAGGGGATCAAAGCACATTCTGTTTTTATTTATTCCCATATGCTTCACCCTGTGCGGATTCGCTTTCAGGGTTGCAAAAAGACAATCAATAGATATATTATTATTAGTGCAACGGTTTTTATTTTGGCATTAAGAGCCACCGCAGTTATAGCAAAAAATATTGTAAATATTTAATTTATTTCACATTTTCAGTATCTTGGATTCTAATTCAAAAACTCAAAATTTCTTACTGGATTGAGTTCATAGGAGGATAGAATGAGAAAAAAATTTCAGCGTATGTACTACATTTTAACCCTAATTTTGCTGTCCTTTGTCGTTGGGGCAAGCTATGTTCAGGCCGAAGAAAAACGCGACATGAAGGGCTGGGGTATCGACGATCCATACAACAAACTGTATGATGTTCGAGAATTTGAAAAAGTAAGAGCATGGGTCGTACGGGTAAAGGAGGTTATCCCGATGCCCGGTATGTCGCCAGCAACCGCATTGGAGGTTAGAGAGGGCGCTTATGTGCATGAA
>JASFSK010000619.1:0-3622 GCA_050114455.1 Desulfobacterales bacterium
TTAAGTTCATTATAATGAACTATTTGCTGAGGTTAAATTCTTACCATAAGTAACCATTATGATCAAGTGTAAATATCTATTTTTGTTTTTTTTATCATTATAAAAACGGTAGAAGTGACCCTTCCCAGCAAACATCAGGGTGATCTGAACATATTTGTTGACAAGCCAGGTCATGGCTTATATCCTAAAATAAAGTTTATTATGGTGAACACTATTTATGAAAAGATATAATGCGCCTTCCGTCAAAAAAGCCTTTGCAATTCTAAGTGCCATATCGTCATTCAAAGATGGGATGGGCGTCAGTGATTTGGCCAAGAAACTCAAGATGGCCAAGAGCACTGTCCATGGCATGACCTCGGCTCTGGAAGAACTCGGGGCCGTCATGAGAGACCCCCTGACAAAAAAATATAAATTAGGCTTCACACTTCTTGAGATCGGCCGGTCGGCCTACTCCCAAATTGATCTGCAAACCTCCGCCAGGCCAGTCACTGAAAAACTGATGGAAAGCACGGGAACATCGATTTTTCTGGGCACCCTGAACTTGGATCGTGTAACCATCCTGGATATCGTGGAGTCCAGACATGATCTCAATATTACAGCACCAATCGGATCAATTATACCCTTGTTGGCCGGAGCAGTCGGCAAGGTTTTTCTGGCTTCCATGCCCGAAGAACGGGTAGCGAAGATTATAAATTCAAAAGGCCTGCCCGGATATACGAAAAATACCATTGTAGAGCCGGAGTTGTATCTCAACGAGTTAAGGCAGGTCAGGAAAAAAGGCTATGCTGTCGATGACGAAGAGTACATCATGGGCGTTCGAGCCGTGGCAGCGCCATTATTGGGATTGGGACAACTGCGTGCCGCCATCTGGGCGGTCGGATTCAAGGCAAGTCTTGACGAAAAAAAAATTCAGACCCTCGCAGTCAAGACCCAAATGGCAGCCAAGACGATCAGCCGTCGGATTCAAGAGCAACTCAGGGGCAAACGATAGGGTTGCAGCCCAGAAACATACTTAACATTTTCATTGATCACATAATATAGCCCGAGTTCTATCCCGCCAAAATTCCAAACATCGAGAAACAGAAACGACTTTCATCATCTGCCTGTGTTTTTCGATTCCTATATTCTGACTTCCGCATTTCCCCTTCCGCATTCAAATCTCCCCCGACACTGTCCTTTGACTTCTGTTATCTGACTTCTGTCAACTAGTTTCTGTCATCTGATTTCTGACCACTGATTTCCGTCTTCCGACTTTTGTCTTCTGACTCCTGTCTACTCTGTATGAAACACGAGGGATTTTACCGTGACCGGAAAAACCTGGCCATTTACCAGAGGCTCACCAATATCGATCCAGTCGCCTTCCTTGAGCTTCAGCTCGTCCAACGCCAGCAGGTTGGTTTTCAATTGCGTTTCGCGACGAATCACATTTCCGACACTGCAGGCGACGTCCGTTTCAAAGATCAGGATAACCGGCAGCTTGTTTTTAATCGTACTGGCAAGAGCCGTTTCAACCGAATTGGCAAACAGTTCCAGTTGTGGATATGACACTTTAACCGGATCCCTGAAATACAGGGCGATGATTTCGTCTCCCTCGGTAAGATCAAACCTTTGAAAGGCGGCGTTTATTTGCGAAATCACGTGTTCAGTGCTTAATTGGGCATGATCAGCATCCACCCGAACAACGGGGACATTTCGAATAGGGAACGATATCTCGTCGTCTCTGAAGCCTGAACAACCGGAAATTGACAACGAATAGGCGCCGGCTCCAATAACGGTGGCCCTGATTTTATTCGGCAGCTCAGCGACGGGCGCTGACAATTCAGCCGTTGATAATTTAACCTTGTCGGCCAAAAGGTGCCCGATGTCATCAAAACTATTCAGACCCCCATACATCAACTCGGCGACACCCCCGGAAAATGAATATTCATCAATGCGTGCAGGAAAATTCAGGTCAGCGGTCAGCATCAGCTGGCGTGCCAAAGAAGAGGTTGCAGGCCCTTTGATGACTTCAAATAAGACTTCTGAAAATTTTTCTGCAATTCTTTCGAGATCCGCCCTGTCGATGAAATCTCCAATCCCGGCCTGCACTCCGAGATTCTCCATTACCTGGGCTGCCGGCACCCCGATCCGCCAGATTTTGCCGGCACCATCAACTCCCAGCAACCGGCCCCCAACAGATATGCAACTGGTCGACAGGATCTCCCCATTTCTGGATATTGCCATGTTGGAGGTCCCCCCGCCGATATCACAGGATAGTATGGTTTTGTTCTCAGCTTTAGATCGGGCCGCAGCCCCTGATCCCAAAGCCGCGATCAGGCTCTCAAAATTGGGACCGGCTGTGGCAGCCACAAATTTGCCGCTATCGTTTGACAGCTTTTCAGCGATCTGCCTGGCATTCTGCTTGCGGGCGGACTCACCGGTAACTATCACCACCCCGGTTTGGATATCGGCCGGATCGATTCCCGCACATTGATACTCTTTTTTAAAAAAATCGGTTAAGCGTGGGATATCGATGGAGTCATCATCCAGCAAGGGTGTGTGGATGATCTTGCCTTCATAAATGACATTTCTTTCTTGAATATTGAAACGCCGGGTCGCCGAACATTGATCTCTTATCAGAACAAGATTGGAAAAGGCCAGATGGCTGGTCGAACTTCCAACATCAATCCCGACGGATAGGATTTCTATTTGGTTTATTTCCATAAGGATATGGGTTCCAAGGTTCTGGGTTCACCGTTTTGGGTTGGAGAGTTGCTGAGAAGGTTTTATCTTTGAACTTCTGAACCTTTGAACCTACCCTTCCCCGAGACCCAATCTTACCCGCTTGCGTGGTCCGGCAGCACCTCCGGGTCGCCAATCTTTGGGTGTCCGCAACTCATCGAAAAATTGCAATTTGTTCTGCCTTTTGAGGCGATAATAAATCATTGCCCAGGCACAAGGGGTATCCAGACCGACCTCACAACTGCCGTTCTGTGAACCCCCGCACGGACCATTAAAAAGGCTTTTGGCGCAGCGGGCTACCGGGCAGATGCCACCGGTAAAGGTCAGCACACAATCCCCGCAACCGCGGCACATTTCAGTCCAGATGCCCGGTTTACCCGAAGCTCCCAGAAACGTCGTGTTGAGTGCCGGAATGATGGGTAAGGGTTCGTAGACATCGGCCACGGTTTGAACTCCGGCACCGCAAGCCAGTGAGAGTATCGCCTCTGTTCCGGACGGGATACTCTGGTATTCTTTGACCAGATCCTCTTCGCATTGCCTGAGGATCGAGTCCACCTCTATTTTCGGCGGCGCGCCTTCATAATGTTTCATCTGCGACAGATCGCGGCCGAGCTGTTCGGCTTCTTTTTCACCGCCCGACAGACAAACGGTGACACAGCTGCCGCATCCAAGAACCAGCAGCTGCTTGAATTCTTTTATCGCTGAAACAATTTCTGCCAGCGGCTTCAAATCTCCGACAATCATTTGTCCCCCAATTTAAGCTTGGTCTCGGTCGGTGGTGAAAGGGGCCACCGGGAAGCGGCCAGCCGTTGTCGATGCTGCGGGCAAAGCGCATCGGCCTCGGGACTCATTGCGTTTGCCAATTTTTGTTGATAGGACGCCGAATAAAGAGGTTCGCCGC
>JASFSK010000620.1:0-3622 GCA_050114455.1 Desulfobacterales bacterium
CGCGAGGCGTTGAGCCGATCTGAAATCATGGGATTGATAGAAGTCCGCCAGGGAGAGGGCAGTTTCATCCTGCCATCTATTAATAAATCACTAAAACCACCGTTAAGCATTATTTTAGAGAAAGAGGCGGAGCGAATTTTTGAGTTTATTGAAATCCGCAAACTTATTGAAGGCTGGTGTGCCGAGAAAGCCGCCAAAGAAGCGACGATTGAAGATTTGAAAAATATGGAAGACATTCTGGCTAAAATGAAACTGGTCGCATCCAAGGACAAACAATGGGAGGAATTGGATTTAGAGCTGCATTTATCATTTGCCAAAGCAACCCACAATGTGATCGCGGTTCATGTGATGGAAGCCCTTAAAACCAATTTTAAGCCTTTTTTTAAATTTGCAAAGTCCATGCCGCGCTCGGAAAAAATTGATGTTCTCTGGCAACACCATTTTGACATTTTCACAGCTATCAAGAGAGGAAAACCACGGGCAGCTCAAAAGAAGGTCATCGATCATCTAAACTACATCGAAACAAAGCTCAAAAGGGATATGGGAGTAATAAAAAGTTAATTCAGGAAACATTCAGGCGAGGAGGCTGAAATGATGAGGCTTGAGGATAAGAAAGCGTTGATTACCGGTGGCGCAAGAGGCATTGGTGCGGCGACGGCGTTATTGTTTGCAAGGGAAGGCGCGCAGGTCGGAATTGTTGATGTGCAGGAAGCAGGGTTGAAGGAAATATCAGATAAAGCCAATTCCCAGGGATTTGCGATTGAGACTTTTGTCGGCGACATCACCAAAAAAGATGCGGTTGATCTTGTCATTGACCAATTTGTAGAGAGGCTTGGACGGATCGATATTCTCGTCAATAATGCCGGTGTGGTGGTCGCCCGACCGTTTTTTGAAAAAACGGTTGAAGATTGGGAGAAAACATTGTCGGTAAATTTGATCGGTATGTTTCTGTGTTGCCAGTCGGCGGCAAAATATATGCTCGAGCAAAAATCCGGTAAAATTGTTAACATTTCTTCGATCCGCGGCATCTATCATTGCGGCCGCGAAGGTGTAATGGACTACAGTGCCTCTAAAACGGCCGTCATCGGCTTAACCAAAACCATGGCCAAGGAACTGGCCCCTTATATCAATGTCAATACTGTAGCGCCCGGCCATACCAAAACCGAAATGACCGCACCGCTACCCGATGAGATCATACAGAACATGATTGAGGGCTCCTACCTCAAGCGCATGGCGGAACCCGATGATATCGCTAAGGCGATCCTGTTTATGGCGTCTGAAGATGCCAATTTCATTACCGGCCAGGTACTATTGGTTGATGGCGGTTTCAGTTTGAAGCGGACCTAGTGTCATGTTCACAAAAAGGAGGTAAGAAGTTGGCGAAAGTCGTGCTGGAAAATGTGTGCAAGAATTTTGGTGATGTGGAAGCGGTGTCCTGCTTCTACCTTGATATTGAAGATCAGGAGTTTTGCGTTTTACTCGGTCCCAGCGGGTGCGGAAAATCAACCACCCTGCACATGATTGCCGGCCTGGAAGAAATGAATGAAGGCAATCTCTATATCGGCGATAAATGTGTTAATGAGATCGGCCCACGGGACCGTGATATTGCTATGGTTTTTCAAGATTATGCCCTATATCCACATATGACGGTTCGACAAAACATGGCCTTTGGCCTCAAACTACGAAAATTTCCCAAATCTGATATCGAGGCCCGTGTAAGGGAGGCTGCCGGCATTTTGGGTATAATGGACTTGCTGGACCGCAAACCCAGACAACTATCTGGCGGGCAACGCCAGCGCGTGGCGTTGGGCAGAGCGATTGTTCGCAAACCTTCGGTTTTTCTTTTCGACGAACCGTTGAGTAATCTCGATGCGAAGCTGAGGGCCCAAATGCGAACTGAAATCTTAAAACTCCATGACAAGCTTAAAGCTACGATGATTTATGTGACCCACGATCAGGTTGAAGCCATGACCATGGGTACCAAGATTGTTGTCATGAAAGATGGTGAGATGCTTCAGGTCGGCACCCCCCTTGAAATTTATCATTATCCCGTAAACAAGTTTGTGGCGGGATTTATCGGCAGTCCGGCGATGAATTTTATCAATGTAAGGATCGTTGAGAAAAAATCCACATTACTGGCGGTTGCAGATGGTATCGAGCTTCCGGTCCCCGTCGAGAAGAAGGATTTTCTTCATCAACTCGTAGACAGTGAGATCATTCTGGGCATCCGCCCCGAACACATTGAAGAGAGAACATTTGCCGATGCAACCGTCTACACGGCGTCGTTTTCAGCAACCGTAGATGTCATCGAAACCCTGGGTGCTGAAGTTCAGCTAATCGTGTCTACCGGCGATCACTCTCTAGTGGCTCGCGTGGATGCCCGCACAATTACAAAACGCAGAGAAAAAATCAGCTTGGCCCTGAATATCGACCACATTCATTTCTTCGAAAAGAATCCTCCCAACAATCGCATTGTCACCGAAAAGCGGTGAACGGGCGGCTTTGCCATTGCCAATCAATGTTCAAAACCGGTGTCACTTCGAAAGTAAGGCCTTTGCCTTCGGTGATCTTGAAAAATAAAGGCAGCCGTTATTTTTTGGAGGTTCGCATGCGTTACAAAAAATTAGGTCAGACAGGGATTGAGGTATCAACCCTTTCCATGGGCGGTCATGAGTATCTACCCGATGGTCGATCTCGAGGATTTAATGAAAATTTTAATATGGCTGTCACACCGGGTTACATCTTTGAGGGATTTGGAGCGGAAATAAGAAAGAAAAATCTTTCTATTGCCTTTGAGAATGGCATCAACCTGTTTGATGTAACACAAGATTCTGAGAAAGAAGCATTGGGACGAAACCTGCAAGAAATTACTCCGCCTTATGACATCTTCATCCAAACAAGACCTGAAGGAATGGTCTATACCTATGATCGGTTTAATCGTAAAATGGCAAAATACGAATTGCTGAAAGCTGAAGTACAAAGATCCTTGGAGCTGCTTAAAAGGGATCACCTTGATTTTTTAAATATCGCATTTATGCGTTCTGCCTTGGATAATGATTCAGAATATATTGATAAAATTAGATATAATGTCAACCGCCTCAAAAAGGAGGGCCTCATTCGATTTGTGTGTGCAGATACATTTTCAGGGGAATATACGTATCTGTCGCAAATCGAATCCAATGCCTTTGATGCTGTCTACATCAATTTCAATTTTGCAGATTATGGTGCAATCCGAAAGGTATTTCCAGCGGCAACAGAAAAGAAATTGGGCGTCATTTCAAGAGAAGCCTTCATGAAAGGTCAACTGTTTCATATGGCTGACGAAATTGGCTTCTCAGATCGAAGCAAACTGGCTCAAATCGCTTTAAAATGGAATCTGTCGCATGAGCCGGTCACAACTGTGGTGGTAGGCACCAACAACCCTGAACATCTTAAGAAAAATTTATCTGTGTTTGATAATTTGAACCTAACGGATGAAGAACTTAATATCATCGAAGCGATAAAAAGATCCAAAATTTATCAAACCTATAAAAAGAATAAAGTGAGTGGATTTTATCGAGAAGATTGAACAATAGAGCCTTGGCAAACCACTCTATGGCGCCGGACCTGACCATAGCCCTTG
>JASFSK010000621.1:0-3621 GCA_050114455.1 Desulfobacterales bacterium
CTTCACCAAAATTGGTAAAGGTTACCCGATTATCTTCCAGCAGCACGTCATCCTCGGGTCTTCGGCCACAGGCGTAATAGGTGCCGGGGGCGGAATTGATGGCATCTTCGATTACCCAGTGAGGAAACTTGACGACTTTATTTTTTCGATCGACGTCGCATCCCCCACCGTCAAATCGCTCCAGGGCCACTTCGTTTTCTACGAACAGTCCTACATCCTTCAGTATTTCCAGGGTTCCAAAATGGATTTCATGAACTTCGTCATCGGTCATGACGTTTAGGCTGAAACCTGAATTACGATTTTTTCCCACTTTTAATCTCCGTTTCATAAAATCATAACCTCCTGTTATTCTGTTATTGTTGAATTTGCCCGATTTCGCATGCGATGTTATCTTGCAATTATATTTTTGGTATCAAGACTTTATTAAAAGCTATGTTTCAGGAGAGCCTGTTGAAAAAAGGCCATTGGATGTTTGCTATGATCAACCGCATAAGTTAAACATGTCCGACCGCTTTTGTACACAACTGTTGGTAAATAATGACGATAACCACCCGTTGAGGGTACTACAACATCAATGGTGATTGATGGAGAGATGTCCAGTTATCAAAATCAATGAAATTATTACCGATACCATCTGGTTATGTCAATCGTACGCCGTGACCTGAAGGTAGCCAGAATGTCAATTACTGTCAATTTGAGATGATGTCCCGCAGGTTTTGAAGCCAGCGGGACACAGATAGCCTAAAACTTCCTCGTTCAAACATCCAGATAAGCCGGCTCATAGTACCTTTGCGGGTGCTTGCATGAGGGACATTTCTTGGGGGGCTCGGTGGCCTCGTGTATGTAACCACAGACACTGCACTTCCATTTGATTGGTGCCTCGCGCTTGAAAACCGTACCGGCCTCGACCATGGCGATCAATTTCTTATACCGTGCCCTGTGGTGGGCTTCGATTTTAGCGACCTGCTTGAACGCCATGGCGGCTTCCTTGTGACCTTCCTCCTCGGCAGTTTTGGCGAATTCCGGATACATGCTCTCCACTTCGTGATCTTCTCCGCCCCAGGCCTCTTTGAGGTTGGCAAGGGTGTCACCGATACCATCCAGTAACAGCAAGTGATCTTTGGCATGTTGCTGTTCGTTTTCAGCGGTTTCCTCAAAGATTTTTGCGATGTAGCGGTACCCTTCTTTGCGGGCGACTTCGGCAAAAAAAGTGTATTTGTTGCGTGCTTCAGACTCCCCCGCAAAGGCAGACTTCAAATTTTCTATAGTCTTATTCATGTTTCCTCCTTTCGTTAGGTATTGATAACATTTATAAAAATTCGTTTATCCGGTGCTATTTGTCAAGGGATTAAATATAATGAATAGCCTTGAATGGTAGTGCTCGGAAAACTCTCCATTTTTATCGATTTATTGGTAAACATAGACCACCACATGTTGGGGGTTGGCTAAATTCCCATTATAGCCCAGATACATAGCAGGTAAATGCACACCCGACTGTGAACAGTATAATTGTAAATGCTCGCATTTTGATCTGGCCTCTCTACTGTTCAACTACAGATATAGGGCTTGCCTCGTCTATTGAAAAAATTTTACTAAAATGTAGTTTAGTATTGCGTTCACTTTTTCAAGGGAATAAATACTTCGATTCTTTATTGTCTTTATTACAGTGAGTTATAGTGAAGCAACCGCGATCTTGGTTATGGCAAAACTCGAAACCACTGAAATGATGATGAGAAGCGTGCCGTATGCCATGGCAAGACCAATGTTATATTCAAATATGGCATTGACCATGGCAATGGAAACAGGTTTGTTAGATACGGTGTATAAAAATACAGTGACCGTGTATTCTCCGATACTGCGGATGAAAACAAGCAGGAAACCGGCCAGAATCCCTGGAGCTAATAAGGGAAAGACAACGCGTTTCAGCGTTTGCAAAGGACGGGCGCCAAGACTTTGAGACGCTTCAATATAGTTGTCGCTAAGGCCGCCTAAGGAGAGGTTAAACGTTTTGACCATAATCGGCAGGGACTTGAGAATATATCCCACAGGCAAAAGGATCGATGTCCCCACCAGGATATGGTTAAATGAAAATATGGTTTTGTGGTTAAAGCCGTTAATCAGGTTGATTGCAATCGCACTGGCCGGCATGGCCCAGGGCAGCATGCACATCATTTCAAGGAACCATTTGAATCTGAGTTTGGTTTTGACGATAAAATATGAGGCCGGCAACGCAATGACCATTCCTGCAAAAGCGGCGATGAGTGCCATAAAAATACTGTTGAAAAACGGGCTGAATTTTCTGGAACGTGTAAAAATATCGACAAAATTCTGCCAGGAAAATTGATCCGGATAAATTTTGACCATCCAGGTTTCAGACGGCACAAAGGACAGAAACATGATGGCCGCTACGGGCAGCAGGACCATCAGAATGACGCCCCACGCAAAAACAACCAATAACAATTTGACCAGCCGGTTCTCAATTCGAACTGGCTGAAAAGGCACTCCTTTGACAGATGAATCAAATCGGACTTTTTTCTCATACCACCTGAACAGGGCAAAGGCAAAAAGGCAGATGATTGTCAGGGCGGTCACCTGGGTTGCGGCAACCTCCATGTAATTATTTGCCTTGGACAACAGAATCTGGGTGGTAAGCACCTTGAATCCCTGCCCGATGATGCTTGGTGCAGTAAAGGAACCGATACCGGACATAAAGGTAATCAGGGAAGAAGCCACCAGGGCCGGCAGGATAAAGGGCAGGACAATCGTCTTAAAAACGACAAATCTGGATGCGCCAAGATTTTGAGCACTCTCGATGACAGAGACGTCAATATGCCGGATGGCAATGGACACACTGATGTAAAAATAGACATACTGGGTATAGGCGTGGACAAATAAAATGCCCGGCAGTCCTGAAAAATCAAAGGGCGGATTTTCGAGACCGAACAGGATCTGAATTGTTTTGGTGACAAGCCCGCTTTCACCGTAGAGTTGAACAAAAGAAAAGACAATGATGATCCCCGGGAGCATCATGGGAAGCAGCAGCAATTTGTCCATGACCGGTTTGCCGGGGAACTGGAAAAAATGGATAAAAAAAGCCAGGAACGTGCCAACGATGCCACAGACCAGTACGGTCAAACCGCCCAGGATCATGGAATTGGTGAGCGGTGTTCGCAACGCGTCCACACGGACCAGTCGGATATAGTTATCGAACGAAAGGGAACCGGTTCCGGTAAGACTGACCGCCACGGTCTGGATGATAGGGAAAAGAATATATCCGAAGAGCAGGATCAAAAGAAAGGCAAACGTCAACCGGCTTAGCCAAGACTGCGTTTGCGACACCGCCGGCATTGGGTCTATTGCTCCAGAATCTGCAGGCTGTTTTTGGAAAAACTGAGCCAGGCCGTTTCACCCGGCAGGGCCGGTTTCTCGCTTTCAAACCGGTTGAGCATAGCGACCTTGAACACGGTATCCCCTGTGGTGACGGCATATTCGGATATCATGCCGTTAAACCGGCATTCAACGACACGGGTCCGGAACAGAAAATCGGCCTGGGTGGGCTTCTTCCTGGTCAAATGCATATGCTGCGGCCGGATACAGATGGAATGCTCCCCCTTCAATCCG
>JASFSK010000622.1:0-3611 GCA_050114455.1 Desulfobacterales bacterium
ATATTTCCCAACACCAATTCTCTAAAAACGGAGTACCTGTTCTCTCTTTTCCTGGGCGGGAGGCAGATAAGAAGGGATCACATAAATACGTGATCGGAAAAAACTTGATTGTGTATGAAAAGTACGATCGTCACGGGAAGCTGATCTCTATAGTGCCATGGTCTCATAACCCCATTGATAAAAGGGCATGACCTAAATTATTCACACGCATTGGGGTGTTTTAATGGGAAAATATTTCATATATGGCGTTGTAATTCTTGTTGCTTTATTCATCCTCAATTGGTTTGAGATCGTTGATATTCCCTGGATGGATATACCTGACTTTACCGGAACAAAGAGGGAGATGACATACGAATCATATGATGCGGTAAAACAGGTGGAATAAAAGATTTTGCCCGGTTACTTATTAATTCAAACTGGCTGAATTTATACTGTCGTATATTTTTACAAGCCCTCTCTTAGTTCAAAGATCGTCTCACCTTGGGATAAATATTCGGGTTATTTTCCAAATATGAGACCCACAGCCCTTCGTGTTTCCAATAGACATATTTTCCTGCGTTTTTAATTGTGTTTGAGCACTTATCATCTGCCATTTTGTCAACCTATTGGTTCAGTAAGCCTGAATTTTGTCGTGCTTGAGCTGTGATTACTTTGGGGATAAACATGTTATTTTATAATCTTCAGATTTAGTGCATCCCGTCTCTTAAAAAACTCTATCCCAAATCCTTCTTTGGTGCGCCGTACAATTTGACCTCTACATTTAATTTTTTTTCCGTTCACGTACGGTATCGCGATAGTAATAATTTCTCCGACAGATAAAGATGCCGTTGTGGATATGAATAAGCCAGAACGACTATAATTTTTAAGCCAACCCTCGTTAAATCCATTTTTTGAAACAAAGAAAATATGTCCTGCGTATGGTTTTCTTTGATTCAACCTCTTCTTTCTTTTACTTTTTGTGTTAAATGTTCTCATTTAATATTCCCAAAAGATAAGGATATCAGTCCAGAGATAGAAGACTTATTGGCATGAAACTGACCTGAAAACGCAGGGCCGATGTCGCTTTTTATATATGACGCGCCCGCCAATATTTATATCGACAAATTCAAAGATTGGTTTAGGGTTTGGAACTCTTTTGCAGCATTTAGAGGAAATGAAGGAAATTTCAAAAAAATAGGGGCGATCCGCCCGCTGCAACGAATCGCCCCCATCCAAATTTAGGAGAAACATGAGTCTTAAGACACCCAATGTGTCTAAAAACATTATATCGTAGATTTTAATAAATGCAAATTTTTCTCAGAAAAGAAAGGGCGATCCACCGTGACATGAACCGCCCCAAATCAAATTTAGGAAAAACACGAAGCTTTAGGCACCCGATGTGCCCAATATTATTGTATCGCAATTTTCATAAATTGCAAATTTTTCTGCTTTCAGTTTGAGAGGGGATGCGGCCCTTAGAGGTGATGCCCGGTCACCTTTTGAAAGGATTCAGATCAGTTGTTTCCCTTTAATACGTTAACCTGATCCGATCCGCAGGACCGCAGACGCTATTAATTTGATTCACGCCAGTAATTATATGACAGATTTATGGATATGTTGAGGAATTCAGAATCAGTAAAAGCCGACAACAGAAATGGATCGATTAATAAAATGAAAGGGCGATTCGTCGTCGTCGGTCCGAATCGCCCCAAAGCAAAATTAATTGTAGGCACCCCATGTGCCTAATTTTAATATCGGCAATTTGAATAAAAATATTTAGCGATAAATTTTAATTGCTCTTTGACAATTTGTGGGCAGTAGCGTTTGGTCGCTGCCTCTTGTTATGATTTGGATATCTGACATAAATTGGTAAGGTCTATTTTCAAGATAGATAGCAGATATCAACGCACCGCATAACCAGTAAAAAAGGCCGGGATGCTATGGCGTCAATTTTATCATCCTATGGTTCCTTCGGCCGTCGCTGCATTCCAGGAATTTAATCTCCTTTTTGTTCTGGTGAATATTTCGCTAAAAATCGTTTCAGTTTTTCAAACTCCCCCCCGAAAAATAGATGCAACGGTTCGATGACCTTATCGATATCGCTTAAGATGCCATAGGTTGCCCCAACATGGGGCAGAGGCAATTTAAACCGTGACGCTTTATCGGAAAATCCCACCTCAAACTTTTTTATCGACCCCACGCAATGTACACTAAAGCTGAATTTGGTATTCTGTTTCCAGAATTGGGCATGGGATTGCCGGCTATCGCGCCAGGTATAGTCCCGGATGATCCTTTCGGCTGTGTGGACGTCGATGGATCTTTCTTCCAGAATAATATTTCTTTCTTGATCTGTTATATATAAGTCGTAACTGTTTTCGGCTGGCATCCAACATTTCCTTTGTTTCAGGTCATCATTCTAAAAACTCATGTTTCCTCACACCTTCTGCGGACAATCTCTCTGCCGAGGGCTTGCCGAATTTCCCACTGTTCGATCATGCTCACAAGGTGGCCCGCTGGCCACATTCGTCGGATTCTATAACTCACGTTCCTGAGACGTTTATCTTGCCGGTAGTTTAATTCGACAATTACCGAAATAAATGAAGATAATTTTTAGATAAATGCAACTTAGCGTATTGGGAAGCCACGTGTCAAATTGAACTCAATGACAAAGGGCAAATCCACCCGTTCGGATTCACCCTCTGATGCAAAATAACATTTGGAAATCTTAAAAATTTAGCCGCCTCGAAAGTGTAGATAGTTAACACAACCCGGAAAAATATGAAGGCAGGACCATTTTTGATCCCGCCTTGTCGATAAAATCTGCCCTAATCTTTATTTTTTTAGATAACGCCTCACAGCCATGGATAAATGAACTCAATGTGTCAAAACACTCATCATTGCTGCTAATGGCGCCGGTTTGTAGTCAAAAAATTTGAATTACCTTCCTGGAGTTTGGGCACAAACTGCAAGGCACCGGACGGTCAGGGCATTAGCAGTATCATTATGTAAGTTGCATTTCCATTGGTTATTTCCTACAGGTTCGAAATCATCTACCCTCGGGCTACCACCGGACACCGTTTCTCTCCATCCACCTCCGGTTACTGTATGGTCGGTCGGACAAACAGGAGTTCCTTGAACTTCAATTCTTCAATTTCCGTTCTGCTCCATATATTCAGGATTGCGTGGTTCCACCAAGTGTTTTAAGTCAAGCCAAAATTTGGTCCTTTTTTCCGATTCAGGTGGCTGTTGAATCGGCAATTCTAGAAAGGGAACATCCATATTCAAGGCATGAAATTTTTCAGATAAGATCTCTGCCATAATACCCATAAGTACTGGCTCTTTTGGATCAGGATTATCAACCGGCATGGGTGATTCTGTGCTATATCTGTTCACCTTGTGTTTACCCCAGTGAATACCACAGGTAGGACTGTTGTGTAGACCTATGTAGGCCACTAAGCGATAGCCATTTTTCAAGAATTCCTCAACCATAAGAAATGGAGTCTGTAGAAGATCTTTACAATGATTACGGAAAAATATATTATCATATTGCTGTCTTCCCTGGGGATTGCGTTTTAATCCCATTGCTGTTGTTTCAGGACAGGGATATTGGATAATACCTACCCGTAATTTCA
>JASFSK010000623.1:0-3607 GCA_050114455.1 Desulfobacterales bacterium
CTAGATGAGATTTGCCAACCCGGCGTCATCCTGGCAACCAATACTTCCTCTATTCCCATTGGTCGGATATCCGCACAAACCCGGCGGCCTGAACAGGTAATCGGTATGCATTTCATGAATCCGGTGCCGGTAATGAAATTGGTTGAGGTCATACCGGGCATCGCCACCTCAGAGGAGACCTTCAAAATCACCTGGGATTTGTCGGAAAAATTCGGTAAAACACCGGCCAAGGCCAATGACTTTCCGGGCTTTATTGCCAATCGGATCCTGATGCCAATGATCAATGAGGCCACCTACTGTCTCTATCACGGCGTGGGGACCCGGGAAGACATCGATACGGTCATGAAACTCGGTATGAATCATCCCATGGGGCCATTGACGCTGGCAGATCTCATTGGATTGGATACCTGTCTGGCGATTATGGAGACCCTTTATGACGGGTTCAAGGATTCCAAGTATCGACCCTGCCCGCTTCTAAGAAAATATGTCGAAGCCGGTTGGCTGGGCCGCAAATCCGGGCGAGGATTTTACGGATATAAATGAAAATCGGTTGACCTGTTTGCCAGTTGGGTCCGTTAGCCAGTTTACCTGGCCAACAGGCTCAACCAATTGTTGGAGGGACTATGCCAAGGCGAAAAAAACCCATACCGGTACCTGTCGGTAAAAAAATCAAGAAAGCCAGGACAAGCAAAAAATTCACCCTGGACCACATTGCAAACGAAACCGGATTTTCCTTAGATTATTTAAAGGAGGTCGAATCAGGCAAAGCCATACCACCCGTGGGCGCATTACTGCAAATCGCCAGAGCACTGGAAATTGATTCGGGGGCCTTGCTCAAAGAGCCCGAATCAAAGCTCCAAAGCCGGATAAAGGCGCATACCAAGCGCACGGATAACTATGCCTACACGACGTTGACCCCTGGAGCGGAGAACAAACATCTCAAAGCGTTTCGGGTATTAATTGAAGCCCAGCAGGATCACAAAGGCGTAGATTACCACCACGAGGGAGAAGAGTTTGTGTATGTCCTGTCCGGCAAAATCGAGGTGGTGGTCGGCGAGCATATCAACACCCTGGAACAGGGTGAATCGCTGCATTTTAACTCCGGCATTCGGCACAAACTAAGAAGCGTCAGCGATGAAACGGCCGAACTGGTGGTGGTGATATACTCTCCTTGATACTGTAATTTGTTATTTTCGGCTAAACCAGAGGTTATATCATGTCTTTTAAGCTAACAGAAGAACAGCTGATGATCCAGTCCATGGTCCGGGATCTGGCCAGGAATGAATTTGCACCCAGGGCCATGGAGCGCGACAAGACCAAGGAATTTCCGGCCGATAACTTAAAAAAGCTTGGGGAATTGGGGCTCATGGGTATGATGGTTCCACCCGAATACGGCGGTTCGGGTGCCGACAGTGTCAGTTATGTGGTGGCGCTGTCCGAAGTCGCCTATGCCTGTGCCTCAACAGCGGTAGTAATGTCTGTGCACAATTCGATTGTCTGTGAGAGTATATTGAGATCCGGGACTGAAGATCAGAAAAAAAAATACCTGCCAAAGTTGGCATCCGGCGAGATCCTTGGTGCCTTCGCATTGACTGAGCCCAATGCCGGTTCCGATCCATCCAGGCAAACCACCAGGGCAGTATTCGAGGGTGACAGCTATCTAATAAACGGCACCAAACGGTTTACGACCACCGGAAAAAATGCCGGTCTTGTTATTGTCACCGCCAAAACGGATGAAGCGGCCCGTCACAAAGGAATCAGTGCATTTTTAATTGAACGGGACACGCCGGGCCTGACAGTGGGGCCCCTGGAAGATAAAATGGGTTTGCGGGCATCCGATACGGCAGATCTGATTTTCGAAGATTGCCGGATACCGGCCGAGAACCGTCTGGGTAATGAAGGCGACGGTTTTCTGATTGCCATGACCGGTCTGGACGGTGGTCGTATTGGAATAGCGGCGCAATCCGTAGGCGTGGCTCAGGCAGCATTTGACGCGTCTGTCCACTATGCCCGCGAGAGGGAACAATTCGGCCGTGCCATATCCAAATTTCAGGGGCTGCGCTGGATGATTGCAGACATGGCAACCGAGATTGAAGCTGCCAGACTGATGATGCTTTCGGCAGCGGAGATGAAGGATAGAGGTGAGAATTTCACTCTGCAAGCCTCGATGGCCAAACTTTTTGGTTCGGAAATGGTCAACCGCATCACCGCCAAAGCCATCCAAATTCATGGCGGCTACGGGTTTACCAAAGAATATCCGGTCGAACGCTTTTACAGGGATGCCAGGGTATTCACCATATATGAAGGTACTTCCGAAATTCAACGGGTCGTTATTTCGAACCATATATTCCGAGACAAACGCAAACCGTAGTCTATAATCTCAATTGAATTAAAGCTCATAATGACTGATGAATTACAGGCGGATAGGATCTGGTGCAGGCTCCGAAGAGAAGTAGACCAACAGGCATTGGCTGAGCCAATACTAGCGAGTTATCTACACGCAACGATTCTGAATCACCGCTGTTTAGAAGATGCCCTTTCCTTCCATTTGGCAGGCAAACTTGCAGGGCCAAGCCTTGCGGCGATGACAATCAGGGAGGTCATCAGCGAAGCATTCGAGATGTCACCGAGTATTCAGACAGCGATTTGTGCCGACTTGGAAGCAATCTCCAGCCGCGATCCCGCTTCCTATGGCGTTTCAGAACCGTTTCTTCACTACAAAGGATTCCATGCTCTCGAGTCCTATCGCACGGCTAATTGGTTGTGGGAGCGTGGACGTCGATCGCTGGCTTGCTACCTGCAAAACAGAATTTCAGAGCGATTCGGGGTGGACGTACATCCGGCAGCAAAGATCGGCAAAGGCATCCTCATTGACCATGCGACCAGTGTCGTTATTGGGGAAACCGCAGTTGTCGAGGACGATGTATCAATGCTTCATGAAGTTACTCTCGGGGGTACCGGCAGGGAAACAGGCGATCGACATCCAAAGGTGCGGCGCGGTGTTCTGATCGGAGCCGGCGCAAAGATTCTTGGAAACGTGGTGATCGGTGATGGAGCAAAAGTCGGAGCCGGAAGCGTCGTCTTAAAAGATGTCCCTTCTCATAGCATCGTTGCCGGTGTTCCTGCCAAAGTCGTCGGTCGGACAGTTACAGAAAATCCGGCTCTGGAAATGGATCATCGAATAGATATTATTGACACAGCCGAAAATTCACTTTCATTTAAGAACGATACCACCAAGGGTTCATAACCGCAGGTGATTGGTGACGAGAAAATTATCAATCTACCTTTGGAAGACGGCACAGGGGTCGCAGCAAGATCCTGCCAATTGCTGAAGTTGCTCATCTTCCGAAAATGTCAAATCAAACAAAAAATCGTTTCACCTTCTGATTTCGGACATCGGAGCACTGACATCCAACTTCTGCCCTATGTAGCCTGTCTTCTGTCATCCGGCCTCTGACTGCCGTCTTCTGTCATCTGCTATCGGACCTCAGTCATCCGCCCTCTGCCATCTAGCCGCTATCTCTATTTAAAAATCTTCGTCGCCAATTCAATATCTTCCGGACAGAAGACAAACAGGTAATTTTCATCGCTGGACGAAGCCGATCCG
>JASFSK010000624.1:0-3606 GCA_050114455.1 Desulfobacterales bacterium
GAGTTTAAAGGAAAATAAACTTTGCAGGCAAAATTTATTTTCGTCATTCGTTGCTTGTTAGTAAAAATAACCGTCATCAAAGAAGGCCGTTGCAACAAGTATCTTTGGCTAATAACGAATAATCACTTGCTTTTAAAAACCGATAGAGCAAGGAGCAAATCTATGACAAAGCCTGGAGCCCTAACAGGTGTCAAGGTGATAGATCTTTCCCGTCTGCTGCCCGGTCCTTACTGCTCAATGATTTTGGCCGATCACGGCGCCCGGGTGATCGCAGTTGAAGACAAACGCTTCCTGGCGGATGGCCTCTTTTTCAATTTGATCAATCGAAACAAAGAACACATGTCGTTGAATCTGAAAACAGAAATGGGCAGGGAAATTTTTTTTCGCCTAATCAAGGACGCCGATGTTCTGCTGGAAGGGTTCAGGCCCGGCGTCGTCGACAGACTGGGCGTTGACTACCAGGCGGTTTGTGAGGTCAATCCGGCGATTGTCTACTGCTCGATTACCGGTTACGGCCAGGACGGGCCGTTTCGCGACCGTGTCGGGCACGATGCCAATTATCTGAGTTATGCCGGCGTTCTCGATCTCATCGGTGAATCGGGTCGCCCTCCGTCCATTCCGGGCGTTCAAATTGCCGATATTGCCGGTGGCGGCATGAACGCGGCCATCGGGATTCTTCTTGCCCTTTTTGCCCGGGAAAAAACCGGCAAAGGCCAGTACATCGATATTTCAATGACCGACGGCATGGTGGGATTTCTTCCCGCTGTTCTGTTTTTCCGCCAGCTCACCGGACAGGAACCAGCGCGTGCCGACGGGTTTTTATCCCATCGTTATGCCTGCTATAATACTTATGAAACAGCCGATCACCGGTTCATATCCATTGGTGCGGTCGAGAATCGGTTCTGGAAAAAATTATGCGACGTATTGGAAGCACCGGAATATGGTGACCTGCAATATGATGATCAGCGCCGGATCGAAATTCTTGACTTTTTACGCAACGCATTTAAACAGAAAACCCTGGATCAATGGGATGCTATCCTCGGCGATTTGGACATCTGTTGGGGGCGCGTCCAGTCATTATCGGAGGTTCTGGAAGATCCGCTTTTCCAGCATCGTGAAATGGTGGTCAATATCAGGGGAAAAAATGGTAAGTCCTCAAAGACCCTGGGGGTGCCGGTCAAATTGAGTGAGACACCGGGGACGGTTCGTACCCCGCCCGTGGATTTTGGCGCGAGCACAACGTATATACTGCAGGAACTGGGATATTCAGCAAATGAAATTAAGGAGCTTAAAGCAGACGGTGTGGTTTAGGCCCGTATTACCGATCAGGGGTTCAGAATTAATCCGCTCAGGGTTTAGGGCCATATCAATTTTGAGCCATTCATGCTTGCCAGACAAAATTGATTTCTTTCTTGAAAAATTGCATCACGGCAACCTTGAACGGTGAACCCTGAACCTATGAACGGCTAAACCATGGATTTCAATGTCGCCAGCTCCAACTTGTCTCCGGCATCCTCCGCCCGGTCGGAGACTTCAACGATTGAATCGAGGCAAAGTTTTAAATGAAGCTGATGGGCGAAGTCATGAGAGGAAGTAAAGATGGCTTTGGTTAAATCCCACTCGAGCTTGTCCACCCTCGATTCCTGCAGACCGATTTCCTTGGTATGCTCGCGTACGACTTCAATTTTACATTCACCCTTGAAGTAGCAAAGTACCGCCAGCTTGAGATTATCAATAATGCCCAATGACTCCTGGGCAACCGCAAGAAAATGAGGTTGCATTTCAGCGGGTATTACCGGCCGCTGGTTTAAAAAAAAGTCGCAGCAAGCTTCACCGGCATTGGCCACCTTGTCAATACTTTCAATCAGCTTGTAAATATCCTCCCGCAGCAGAGGCAGATATGCCCCGGAATAAAGTTTGTCCCGAATTTTATAGCGGACGACATCCGCTTCTGATTCTTCACTTCTGACCTTGCGGCATAATACCTTCGCCTCGTTGATATTGTCATCGAGATACAGCTCGATGGTTCGGATTCCGGTTTTAAGAGAATCCTCAACCAGGTCGAGATGCGTTAAAATCATCTCGATGACCTCTTTTTCTTTTTTAAAAAACACGATAAATTCTCCTTTGTTTTTTTGCGGGAGATGTGGGATATCAGAATTCACACCACAGTATGGGTGCCTCTTCAAGTCAAAAAAATCATAACGGCCTTTTATCATGTATTGCAATTAAAACATACCCCCTATTCAATCGCAGATCAATCAGGCGGTCACATAGTTTATCACCCGATACAAAACAAACGAAACGGTTCCCGCCAGGGTCGGGGTCAACGCCCATCCGATCAAAATCGTCACAATGGTTTGTTTGCTGATTGATTTGGCACTTTTATTGAGGCCGACGCCTACCACGGCGCCCACGATAGCGGAAGACGTGGAAACGGGAATGCCAAACAGAGAAAACAGATGCATGCCGAAGGCGGAAGAGATCTGAGCGACGAACGCACTCGGGATGTCTAGCGGCGTGATGCCCTTGCCGACCGTGTAGGCCACTTTTTCTCCGTAGGTTATGGCGCCAACCGCAATACTCACCCCGCCGACGAGCAGCAGCAGCTTGGGCGGTAATATATTGAGATTGGCGATCGGGCCGACTGCATTGCCGGCGTTGTTGGCTCCCATGGAATACGCGACGTAACACGCGGAAATTATGGCCAACCAGCCGAAAGTCTGCTGGAATATAGGGGACCGCGATCCATATTGGCTCAAAACAAATCTTACCAAAGCCATCAAGATACAGGAAAGTGCCATGACCAGGATGGGACAGACAAGCCAGCTCTCGACAATGAGGATTAATTTCGAATAATCCAGATCAGCACCTACCGCTAGACCGATGCCGGCCACACCACCGACCATCGCCTGGGAGGTCGATGTCGGGATTCTATAGAACGTGGCCAGAGTCACAAAAAATCCGGAACAGAGCAATGCCACGCAGACGGCAAGATAGTTTAGATCCGTTTTGACGATACCTTTACCGATGGTTTTCATGACGTGCTCGCCCTGGAGCATGGCGCCGATAATCACAAAAACAGCGACCAGTATGGCTGCTTTTTTGAAACTTACCAACCCGCAGCCCACCGCCGTACCGATGCAATTGGCGGTGTCATTTGCGCCGATATTCCATCCGACATAGGCACCGGCACTCAGCAATAAAATGAAAATTGGCTCGATAGCTGCTACACCCCCGGTGTACTGTTCCGGCCTCTTTAATGAATCGGTCGGGAGTACGAAATTTATCGAAACTATAAGCAAGAAGATATGTATTTTTATTCAGATTGGTTAGATAAGTCAAAGGAATAATTTGCATGTTTTTTATAACCAACGGTTATGCGAATGGGGATTCTCGCTGGGATATCAGGAAGCCCTGGAAAGATATCAAACAGGTTGCTGAAGAGGTTACTAATATTTTTTCCCCTGCTCAACCTCTCCGATCGCCTCATCGATAATATCGATCGCTCGGTCCATTTCATCCCGTGTGATGATCAGGGCCGGTCTCAAGGTCAGAATATTGCCTTCGATGGTCTTAGCGGAAAGTCCTTTCTCCAGGCACTTA
>JASFSK010000625.1:0-3604 GCA_050114455.1 Desulfobacterales bacterium
GTTGTGGCAGTCAGAAAAACCCAGCGAATGGATCGCACTGCCACCGTCACAATTGAACTGCCGCAAGAATGGTCCATGCAGGCCCGGGCAATTCGATTGAAAAAATGATGTTGAATGCGCGTTGCTGGATCCTGGATGCTCGACATCGGATCGAGCATCCGGCATCAAATATCGAGTGTCGAACATCGAGCATCAAGTAACGAGTATCGAGTAGCGAGTATCATTTAATTCTATATCGCAATTTTTATAAAAAAATTGCCTTCATTAACTAGAAACCCAGAATCAGGAGGACTGTAAGAATGGCAGAACAAGCATTGGGCATGGTTGAAACCAGAGGTCTCGTAGGCGCTATTGAAGCGGCTGATGCCATGGTAAAGGCGGCAAAGGTAAGGTTTGTCGGCAGAGAATTTGTCGGGGGCGGCCTGGTGGCGATCTTCGTACGGGGTGATGTCGGGGCCGTCAAAGCAGCCACGGATGCCGGTGGTGCCGCCGCGGAGCGCGTCGGCGAGCTGGTGTCTGTGCATGTCATCCCCAGACCCCATAGTGATATCGAATTCACGATTCCGAAGACCGAGTAGTGTTTTTAATAACAGTTAACAAACAACAAATAGCGCCTGGTTGAACGATTTTCGCTTAAATAGAGTACTAGACACCAATATCTAGCACCGAATAAGTCGTTAATCGTGCATGACGAAGGGGTCGATCATGGCATTTAGTGTGCGTATTATCTCCCATCCCTCACCTGGGGTCTTTGAATTTCTGAGGCAACGGGTGGGAGCAGTCGGCAAAAAGATCTTTGCCGAAGCTGAGGTTCCATTCACCGCGGTGGGACTTATTCAAGGTAAAGTCGTGGATATGATCGCCGCAGCCGATGTGGCCGAAAAGGCCGCCGACGTGCGGGTTTTTGATCTGAAAGGCATTTGTCCACAGCATATCACCATGATTGGAATTTTTGGAGACATCGCTGAAGTAAAAGCAAGTGTTGCAGCCGTAGAACAGGCTGAGGATCTCCAATGATCATGCCTTGTTAAAACGGTAGTACCATAATTGCTCATTAATTAATTTCTACTCTAACTGAGGCCGGAGGATAGTAAAATGTTACTGGCAAAGGTCATCGGCAACATTTGGTCCACCAAGAAAAAGGACGAAATTTCCGCCCTGAGGCTGCTGCTCATCCAGCCTTTGGATCAGGACCTGAAGCCTGCCGGGAAGGTGATCGTCGCTGCTGATGAGATCGGCGCGGGATTTGAGGAAATGGTCATCGTCACCCGGGGTGCGCCCGCCATGCAGGCCTTCAGCAAGGAAAAATTGATCCCTATCGATGCCGTGGTTATCGGGATCGTGGATAATTTGGAGAGAGCAGATGGGGTGACGGACAGTTAACAATGAGAGAAGAAATTGTCGATAAGGTCCGCGCTGCCGGGGTGGTGGGCGCGGGCGGAGCTGGTTTTCCAACTCACATAAAACTGCAGTTTGATGTGCAGAGGGTCCTCGGGAATGGTGCATCCTGCGAACCCCTGCTTCAAAGCGATCCCTATCTCATGACCCATCAGGCAGACCTCGTTTTAGACGGCCTTCTGACGATGATGAACGGCACCGATTCCGAAAAAGGGACTATCTGTCTAAAATCGAAACATGCAAATGCGCTATCAAGTCTAAAAACCATGGTCTCCGGCAAAAAATTCGGCGGACGGATTGACGTATTCGAACTGGATGATTTCTATCCGGCCGGCGATGAGTTTATTCTGGTCAACGAAGTATTGGGCAAAATTGTGCCTGAGGGTGGAATCCCGCTGAATGTGCTGACGGTGGTCAGTAATGTGGAATCCCTGTTAAATATTTCGCAGGCAATGGCCGACATTCCGGTGACCGACAGGTATTTGACAGTATGTGGCGAGGTCGGTCAGGCCATGGTTTGCAAAGTACCCATCGGAATGTCCGCGGATGCCGTCATCGACTTGGCCGGAGGTCCTGGTGTATCAGACTTCGGCATCGTCATGGGAGGTCCTATGATGGGAAAAGTCATCGCGGACGGCTCTCAGCCGATAACCAAAACCACGAGCGGCATCATCGTTTTACCGGCAAACCACAGCGTTCTCAGGGACAAACAGAGAAACCTGGATCAGATGCGGTTCATCGCCAAATCGGCCTGCACTCAGTGTTCCCGCTGCACGGACCTGTGCCCGCGATATCTGATTGGGCATGCCCTGGAACCGCATAGAATCATGCGGCATTTGGCCTACAATCCGGGCATGCTCGGAGAGGTTCTGGAAGACACCTTGATTTGCTCGGAATGCGGCGTCTGTGAAAAATTTGCCTGTCCCATGATGCTCTCACCGAGGGAAATAAATGCAGCCGTCAAGCAGCACTTATTAAAACAAGGCGTTAAAAGAGATCCTAAAAAAGAGACATACCGCGTATCTTTATTTAATGACACACGCAAAATTCCGATAAAGCGTCTCATGGAAAGACTGGAGGTGACCCGATATGATTCGCATCCACCTTTTTATGAGGGTAAAATCCAGGTAGACAGGGTCTCCATCCCTCTCTCGCAACACATCGGCCAGGCGGCCCTGCCGGTAGTAAAAGCGGGCGACAGGATTCAGAAAGGCGACTTGATTGGAGAAATTCCCGAAGGCGCCTTGGGCGCACGCGTGCATGCCAGTATTGATGGAGTGGTTGAGACGGTAGGGGATAGTATTGTTATCAGGCAATAAGCCAGTCTATCACTTGAAAATTTACCAGTGATTCTCGATGCTGGAGGCTCGATAACAAAAGAACTGCTGAAGGATCTGAAATCCAGTATCGAGTATCAAGGATCGAGTATTTTTGATCAACTATAAAAAATGCTTTAGCTGCAGCCCAAATACCATTTTGGCGCAGGATTAGGACGGGACACAGAAATGGAACTCAAAGCCATCGCCATGATAGAGCTCAACAGTATCGCCAAGGGTGTCGAGGCCGCTGATGAAATGGTTAAGGCCGCCGCTGTTGAGTTGATCATGGCGCAACCAATTTGTGCCGGCAAGTATATGGTACTGGTGTCCGGTGATGTTGACTCGGCAGAGCGAGCTTCAGAGGTCGGCAAAGAAGTGGCCGGTGAATTTCTGGTGGATGACTTTGTCATCCCAAATGTTCATCCTTCGGTCTTTCCGGCATTGACGGCCACCACCCGGATTCATGATGTCGATTCGTTGGCTGTCATCGAAACCTTTTCTGTTGTTTCCTCAATTATGGCGGCGGACGCTGCTGTCAAGGCAGCGGACGTTGACATTATTGAAATTCGGTGTGCTACCGGTCTGGGGGGGAAATCTTTTTTTTACCTGACCGGGGATGTGGCCTCAATAGATTCTGCGGTTCAAGCCGGTTTGGATCTACTGCAAGGGACCGGTCTGGTCTTGAGCCATGTGACCATTCCCTCGCCCAGCAAAAACATTATAAGATTTGTCTTATGACGGACCTCGCCAAAGATTTAAGCCGGATTGTCAATCAACCGCAGAATTGGGATTTTACCGGTGCCCGGCAGTTGTATGCCGGTGTGGATCTTGGCACTTATAAAGCGATCGTGATTGTCGTAGATGAAAAGGGCGTACCCCGGGCAGCA
>JASFSK010000626.1:0-3600 GCA_050114455.1 Desulfobacterales bacterium
ATCCGGTGCGGTCCCAATACCATCCAAATGCCCCGTATCACCCCAAGAGTTAATTACCCAGCGGACCGTTCCATAATATTTTCCATGAGAAATATTCGCCAGGCTGGCGTTTGTTATGATAAAGCAGCGAGGCTGTTCGAGCGGCAGGTGTGCAACATAACGAAATATGCAGTCTAAAACCCCACCATGTGCGACGACAGCAATAATAGCCCCCGACCTCTGCGCGATTAATTCTTCCATAAAGGACACGATACGACGGTGGTGCTGACGGTGGCTCTCGCCTTCCGGAACGAGATAATCCGGATCATTGTGATCCAAATGGTTGAGCACATCCGCATACCGGATTTTAATCTCAGGAACGGTTAACCCTTCAAGGACGCCGTAGTTTCTTTCCCGCAAACGGCTGTCAATCTCCACCGCATGGCCCGTGTGATCAGTGACTAGAGATGCTGTTTCTTGAGCGCGGCCGAGGTCGCTGCTGATCACTTTGTCGATTTGAACTCGCTTCAGTCTACGGCCGAGGGCTGAAGCCTGGTTGCGGCCGGTTTCAGTCAGGGGACTGTCACCATATCCCTGGTAGCGCTTTTCTGCATTCCAGACAGTCTCCCCGTGGCGTATGGCAAGAATCGTCGTTTTTGTCCCTGTGGGCATGGCTGATTCGACTCCTTTGCGAGATCGATCTCTCAAAAGCGGATTGGATTTAAAATATTGGCATATTATAATTTGAGGTAAACGCCTTTATCCACACTTTTAATCTTCTGCTGTTTCCGCAGTCTATAGATGATGTTGGCTATTTTCTTTTGGCTAAAACCTGTTTTCTGCATGATAACTGCGGTACTGGCACCCTTTTTATACCTGCCGATTATCGTGAACACCCTGTCCGTATCGGTCGCCGGACCGGCTGCTTTCTTCTTTGCTGTCTTTCGAGCCGGCTTTCCGGCCGTTTTCATTTTCACAGTTGTAGCCGATGATTTTTTACTTTTTTGTTCTGTCAAACCTTGGGATGTTGCGACCTCGTCAACCTTTTCAGCAATGGCCTCAACGCCCTTGGCAAGTGTTTTCAATCCATCGGAAACAATGTTTAACACGCTTTGTAATTCTTTCATCTGTACTCCTCCTTTGTTTGATTGATTCCCAATAATCATTATTCAGGGCTTCTGAACTCAATTGGAATAAATTTCTGGGAGGCCCCGATAGCTCAATATTTTAAAAATCTCGTAGTAATAAATAAGCGTAAATCCAATTACATCAGTCACACGATTTGCAATCGAACATCCAGCGGCTTTTAGCGACGAACATTGTTTTGGTTATCGAAACCAAATAAGAATTAAATTTCGGAACACTTCGTCCAAATTCAGTCCGATTGACACGCTGTTTGACATTTCTGTTGCATCAGATTTTACGACGCATCAGCAGTTCTGAAATTTAGCCATCAAGTTCTCGCAGAATATCATCCAAATTATCAACATCCTTTATTTCATAAGGCCCATCGGTTTCAGCCACATCGTTTCTTTTCCGTACCGATTTCTTCAGCCTTTTGGCCCGGGAGAGACTCGAGTCGCCCGGTTTTGATGACAAATAGTCTATTTCCGTTGCACGATGGTTCGAATTTTTAAAAGAATCCACCGGTTCAAGACCGGAATCTGTATTTCTCAAATGCCAGTTGGTCCGATTCTCAAGCCATTCCCGATAGCGCTGTAGCGACCACATCTTATCGACTGCCCCGGTTTGCAGAACATCATTGAGCTTAAAAAATTTACCGTTGCGCACAATGGATTTCGCCGTCAAATTCGCAAAGAGTATTTCACATTCCGGCACCCGAATGTTGAGTTGGGGCCTAAAAATAAGATGCTGGTAGATTACAGCATAGAGGCAATCGGCTAGCTGAGCCCGAACGCTGAATTGAGAATCCGCCGGAAAGGTTGAGATCACTCTTTGCAGCGCTTCTACCACGGACCCGGAATGCACGGTCGTGAGAACCAGATGACCGGTCTCGGCAGCATTTAGGGTTAGCTTCATAATTTCAGGCTCGCGCATTTCGCCGATCATTAATACGTCGGGGTCTTCACGCAAGGCATCCGTCAATCCCTGAGAAAAGGAAGGTGTATCCCTGCCAACTTCGCGTTGGCGAATAAACGATTTCAATGATCTGAAGTGGTATTCAATTGGATTTTCAATCGTGATAATATGCTTTGATTGTGAGAGATTGATTTCTTGAATCAATGCGGCCAGGGTAGAAGATTTGCCGCTTCCGGTAGGGCCGCTGATCAAAACCAGACCATGGGGACGGTCTGCAATATCCTTAAGATCGGGATGCAAATTCAACTTTTCCAGGGTGGGTTGAAAAGATGACAAAAGGCGTATCGCCAGTCCCACCCCCCGATTCGTTTTCATAACATTGATTCTGCACCTTACCCCTTGGATGTTGGCGGACAGGTCGAATGAACATTGATCGACAAAAAAAGGCCAGTTTTTATGACCCACCAGACGACGGCTGGTGGAGAACAAAGTTTCGGCATCAACCGGATTTCCGAGTGTCTTTAATTCCCCTCTGATACGCAAAACCGGAGGCAATCCGGCCTCTAAATGCAAATCACTGGCATCTATCGATTTGGCTTTGATTATCAACGCATCTAGCATCTTGGAAAATTTCGATATTGCTTTGAGGGATGAATCTTATAAATTCTTGTGTAAGTTAAATTATTTAAAATTAACAGGTTAAGATCAAAGGAACGATAAGCATTTATAGCCAAATTACAATAGGTTGCTTCGAATTCTGTCAGCCGGCGGCTGTTTAGCTTCTGAACCCAAACTGTTGCACCCCGGAACGTTTGATGCTTTTATCACCGAAACTCAGAATTCCGTTAAGCGGTGCAGTTGAAACGTCATAACTTTGACGACGATAGGCAGCCGGCAAAGGATTTATCTAAGTATTATCAGCTTTATCGGGGCTTTTTTACTTGTTTTTATCATTTAAGTTGGAAATTTTTAAGAATTGGAGTGAAAATTGCTTACAACAGTCTATCATACCACCAAAGCTACTGGGTTAAGGAGTATTTGAACATCTTTTCAAAAAGTTAACTGTTATGCAAATCTTATTTTGGATGCCAGCAGTCCTGGTTATTTTGCTAGGTTTCATCATCTGGTATGTTTGCCAGCAGAATCAGGAATACCGCCGCATTAGCATAAAAGCACACCGGGAACTGCAATCCGCCAGAGACCGGTTAGAAAAAATAAATACGGATCAACAAAATGAAGCCTTAAAGCGCAAAGAAACTGAAGAAAAGCTTCGCGGTTACCTGAACAAATTAGACACCCTAATAAACACCATTCCCAATCCGATCTACTTCAAGGATGAAAATGGCGTTTATCGAGGCTGCAACAAAGCTTTTGCCAAGCGTATCATGGGTATTTCGCGCGCTGAAATTATCGGTCGAAAATCAGAGGACCTGACCGACCAGATTCCTTCAGATTTGGCGGCCCTCTACCAAATGAATGAACGTAAAATGCTCCTGAAAGGCGGGGTTCATAATTTTGAGGCCAAAGTCCCCTGCAGCGGTGGCATACGGCGGGAATTCTTGACCAATATTGCCGCGATTA
>JASFSK010000627.1:0-3594 GCA_050114455.1 Desulfobacterales bacterium
TTTCGAAGGGTAAAAAGCTACTTGGCAGATAAAGGCATTGAAGTGGCACGATCTATGGTCGGCGAGTATTTGACGGTCCAGGAAATGGCCGGATTTCAAATGATGGTAGCCAAATTGGATGATGAACTCATTCAGTTATGGGATGCCCCTTGCGACACACCCTATTTAACCGTGCGCTAATAACTTGCCTCATCGGTACAAATTTTAAATTTCAAATTAGAAGGTGGTTTTTATGCCTGACACGATTGGGGTTGAAGATATCGGTCGTATGATTCGATCGGCTGCGGATAAAATCCGGGCCAATCGTGATGAATTGTCCAAATTGGACTCGGCCATCGGTGATGGAGATCACGGTATGACCATTGCCAGGGCCATGGGTATCGCCGAGAAGGTCCTCGAGGATTCTGGTAAGACTGAAATAAAAGGGTTGCTCAAAGATGTCGGTTGGGGAGTTATGGGAGTTGACGGTGGCGCCACGGGCCCACTGCTGGGTTCATTTCTAATGGGTTTGGGCAAAGGGCTTGGTGAGAAGGAAACCATCGATTGCCCAACTTTGGCGGCGATGTTTGAAGCCGGCTTGGCCGGTGTACGCCGGCAGTCAAAGGCTCAGATTGGGGACAAGACCATGATGGATGCCCTGCTGCCGGCCGTTGATGTCATCCGGAAGGCTGCCGATGAGGGCAAATCTACTGAAGAAGCGCTGCTAAAGGCCGCTGAAGCCGCCGAAAAAGGTGCGGTCTCTACCATGGAATTCAAGGCTCGTTTTGGGCGTGCTAAAAACCTTGGAGACCGCACGATCGGGCATCAGGATCCGGGGGCGACATCAATGGCGCTAATTTTGAGGGGTTTTTCAGAGGGAGTGTCATAATTATTGACATCACAAAAAACGGCAATCCCAATGGATCGATGGATAGCTTGAAGCCGGAATTAGAGGAAACAAGGCAGCAAAGCAATATCAGGCCGATATTGCTCAAAAAATAGAAGGGTTTTTCCTGGAAGGATCCAATCGCGATAATCCAGGCCGTGCGCGTAGTGGTGCGAGACCGGGAGTTTCCCGATAAAGCTTTCGATCTGTATATTACTCTGAAAAATCAAAAATAATCACAGATCCTAAAATACTTCTATTTCCGTCAAATACTATTGTTCTTATTTTTCGCTCGTACTGGGATCGGACAATGCGTTATAAATTATTTGTGGCCGATATGGATGGCACCCTTCTTACCGATAATAAGGAACTTACTAAAAAAAACATACAAACGATCAAAAAGCTTCGAGGGATTGGGATCAAATTTGCGGTTGCGACCGGCAGGCACGACTCCATGATTAAAAGCTACCTGAAGCACCTCGACCTTGAGGTTCCGGTGATATCATGCAATGGAGCAATTGTCCGGGAGCCTTTTAGTGACCATGTATTTCTTGCGGAAGAACTGCCAAAAGAGCCAAGTCTACAAGTAATCGATATCTGCAAAGAGAAAAATGTTGATTTTCACATCTATGGGCACCAAAGTGTTTTTGGGGAAAAATTAACCCACAAAATGCTTTACTACCATAATTTAAATAAAACTTTATCACCCGAAGAAAAGACAAAATTAATTACAGTTAATAATTGTAGGGAAATTGTCTTGAATGAGTCAGAACCATTATATAAGTTCTTAATCATTTCTGACAGATATAGTGATCTCCTAAAAATTTGCGACCGCATCGCTAAAATAGAAGGTCTAACGGTATGCCAGTCCATGCCGACGCTCTGTGATGTCATGAAAGAAGGGATTTCCAAGGCGCATGCTTTGCAGAAACTTTCGGAAAGTCTGAGTATTAAGAGAGAAGAAATTGCTGCCATTGGTGACCAGTTCAATGACATTGATCTAATTGAATATGCCGGGTTAGGTATTGCGGTCGCCAATGCCGAAGAAGTGTTGAAAGAAAAAGCTGATTGTGTAACGGTTTCAACCAACAACCAAGATGCAGTTTCCGAGGCCATTGAAAACTTTCTGATGAACTAAAACCGAATCGACAAGCAGGTTAAGCCGCCATCCATTTTACGCATTTCACTGGTTTCCAATTCGATGATGTCAAAACCGAGGACCCCAAGTTGTTTGTGCGCAGCAGGAAAACCAGCCGGGGTCAGCAGGTGATCGTTGACCAGCAGGGTATTGGCAGCATAGGCTTCGGTTTCATCTAAAACAATTTTGTCGTATCCCTCGAGCGCCGCGTTATCGGCAAAATCCGGCGTGACGATCAACGTGTTTTTGCCCACATAATTGACGCTTGATTTAAAATGCAGCCCAGCTCCTACGGGAACCGTGACCCAGGTATTGCCGAATCTTTCCAGAATGTGGCCCAGCTGCTGCGCGCCCTCCTTGTTGGTTCGTTGCGACAGCCCGATAAAAAAACGATTGCCCACCTCCAGGACATCGCCACCGTCGAGGGTGCCGGGTGCCAGAATGTGTTCTAGGTTGCGAAAATCGGCCAGAACCCGGGCAATGGATTCCACTTCGCCCTTGCGAGGATCGGCTCCGGGATTCGTGATAACCGCCACATCGGGCGTGACCACGGCCGTATCTTCAACAAAATAGGCATCCGGACAACCCGGCAGCGGATCAAGGACAGTGAGTTCGAGTCCGCATGTCTTCAAAGTTTGGAGATAGGTCTCATACTGTTCTATCAGCAATTCATATCGAGGTGGCTTGATGCCGACAGTTGTCGTGAGACCCTGGGCAAAATTTTCTCCGGGCTTTCGGGCAATGGCATGGCTGAACATATTTTTGGGTCCTTTTTTAGGCTTTATCAGTATTGCCCGGCGGCAATTTTGACCGGAACATTTATCTCTTTGGGCCAATCCCTCAGAATTTGTAAAATCTCTCTGACATAGGCGCCTTCGCATTTGGCGCGGCAGGCTTGCAGGATCTCAGGATGCAGGCAAAAGCCTGGACACTGTTGGGACCCGGTCAGGCATTTAGAAAACACCGGACCACTGTATAGATCTCTAAAAAGGCCGGCGGGAATCCCAAAGGTTGATTGACAAGTCGAGTGGTTGAAGAGGAATAGGCCCAACACAAGATCACCGAAATTCACCTGGTAGCCGATGATTTCGATGTCGTCGTCCGCCAGAAATTCTTCGCGAGAAAACCAGGGAGTCTTGCAGCTGGTACATGTTTTAAACAAATTCATGGATATGCTCACTCATTTTGTATGGTTAGATATTGAACCCGGTCTTTATAGGATGCAATAATTATTCCGATTCCTATTGATTTGATATGAATCAGCTCGATGATGCTCCGGATGACGCATATGCAGCAGGTTCAGGTAAATTGGTTGATCAAATCATTTATGTTTGTATGAGATTATGGGGACTAGGATATTGGTGTCACCAATGCCGAAACGTCAAGATAATGACAATTTAAGATTTTTGTTTGTCGAATTCAAGGACTGTTGATTGGTCCCTGCTTTTGAATTTGAGGGTCGATCCATTTAGGATTTAAACCAACCCTTTCAAATAGCGCTGCCTTTTTTGTTCCGGGAACTTTTCGATGGCATATCGCAGCATGGTGCGCGGCATATTTTTATAGTGTTTTTTTAAAAAGCTTTCTTCGG
>JASFSK010000628.1:0-3587 GCA_050114455.1 Desulfobacterales bacterium
GTTTTCATTTCCACCAACATTCACTATATTCTGGGCAACCTCGGTGTCGAATTTTTGATCATTAGCGGCTTGTTAACGGATCAGTGCATCAGCTCTGCGGTTCGAGATGCGTGCGATCTGGGTTATTTGGTAACGCTGGTCACCGACGCCTGTGCCACCTTCACCCAGGATCGTCACGATACTTCCCTCGACCACATTAAGGGTTACTGTCGCCAACGCACCACCAACGCATTTCTTGCGGAATTGGCACAGGTTTAAACCCCCTTTGAATTTCCTCCTAATGGGAGTCGCAAATTGTCTTCTAACACTACGGTCTTGTTGAACGTTGAAGGTCTGGAAAAACGATTCGGTGGTATCAGCGCCCTGACGGATTACAACGTCAAGATCTGCCGTGGCGAACTGGTCGGCCTGATTGGGCCCAACGGAGCCGGCAAGACGACGGTATTTAACTTGCTGTCTGGCGTTCTCAAACCCACCGGCGGCCGTATCTATTTTAACAACCAGGATATCACCCGGCTGCGGCCTGATCAGAATACGGCCCTGGGTATCGCCCGAACTTTTCAGAATATACGACTCTTTAAGGATCTGACAGTCCTTGACAATATTAAAGTCGCTTTCCATATGCGCTTGGGAAAGGGATTCTGGAAAACGCTCGTGCATGCATCGGACTATCGGCACGCTGAAAGTCACATGCAACGAAAATCAAATGAAATTATGGATCTATTCGGCTTAATGCCTGTCAAGGACATACCGACCAGGAACTTACCGTATGGCATCCAACGCCGCGTTGAAATTGCAAGGGCAATGGCCACCCTGCCCAAGCTTTTGCTGTTGGATGAACCCTCGGCGGGACTTAACCCCAGTGAAACCGAGGAACTCGTCAAAGTACTGCAACATATCCACAGGAAGGCCAATCTTACGATTTTCCTGGTGGAGCATGACATGAAACTAATTATGGCCGTGTGCCAAAAGATTCAGGTAATTGATCGCGGTCGCATGCTGACCATGGGTGTTCCCGAGGAAGTGCGCCGTGACCTGCGGGTGATTGAAGCCTATTTGGGTAAATCCGCCCGGGATAGTAAAGATGCTTAGGATTGATAATATTCGTGTCTACCGCGAAAAGACATATGTCCTGAAGGGTGTCAGCTTGGACGTCAACAGGGGCGAAATAGTGGCGCTGATTGGTGCCAATGGAGCCGGTAAAACCTCGATGTTGCGCACGATTTCCGGCTTGTTGAAACCTGAAAGTGGCCGTATGCTTTACAAACCTGATGAATACCGCGATGATGTCGACCTGAGCCGGGTGACCGCCGAACAGATCGTTGCCCTTGGCATTTCTCATTGCCCGGAAGGTAGGGGGATATTTTCCCAACTTTCCGTTAAGGAAAATTTGATGATCGGCGCCTATCTGAGAAAAAACACGCCGGCTGTTAAAAAAGATTACAAAAAAATATGTGAGATTTTTCCGATTCTTGATGAGCGGGCCGCACAAACGGCCGGCAGTTTATCGGGTGGTGAGCAGGAAATGCTGGCCGTCGGCCGCGCGCTAATGAGCAACCCCCGGCTGCTGATTCTTGATGAACCCTCACTGGGATTGGGTCCCATTATCATTGAAAATTTGTTCGAAGTCCTTCAGGAAATCAACTCGGAGGGAGTTACCATTTTGCTGGTCGAGCAAAATGCAGTCATGGCTTTGGAGTATTCTGACAGGGCCTATGTTTTAGAAAACGGTCGGGTCACATTATCCGGCCCCAGCAGGGAACTGGGTCGTGATGAAAAAGTCCGCAAGGCCTATCTGGGAGGGGCGTAAATCTTGGGCCTTTTAAGCATAGAGTATATTGCACAGCAAATAGTGAACGGATTGATCCTCGGCAGTATGTACGCCATGGTGGCCATCGGGTTTTCAATGATCTACGGTATCATTCGACTGATTAATTTTGCCCACGGCGACGTTGTGATGGTCGGGGCATTTCTTACCCTCGGCCTCCTACAGGTCTTCGGAGCCCCCTTTCCTCTGGTTGCCCTGGCGGTTTTGGCGGCAGGCGCTGGAATCGGTATTCTTATCGAAAAAGCGGCGTTTCGACCCATGAGAGGTGCGCCCCAGGTCACCGGCTTTATCGCATCCCTGGCGGTCTCCATTATGCTTCAGAATTTCGGAGTTTTAGTGTTGACGGCCCAACCCAGAAATTTTACCTTCCCCGGTTATCTGCAGAAAGTCATGCACATCAGCAGTATCAGCTTTCGTTTGGTGGATCTGGTGATCATGATGTGCGCCCTAACCTTGATGTGCGGTTTGATGTTACTTGTAAAAAAAACTCGCATGGGCATGGCCATGCGAGCAACTGCAGAAGATATCGATGTGGCCCGTTTGATGGGTATCAACATTAACCGGACGATCATGGCAACTTTTGCCGTGGGAAGCGCCTTGGCCGGTATTGCCGGATTAATGTGGGGCGGCAAATTCGGCCAAATTGATCCGCTGCTGGGGTTGATACCCGGCCTCAAATCTTTTGTAGCAGCGGTTATCGGCGGGGTGGGATCCATCCCCGGCGCCATCCTCGGCGGTTATGTATTGGGTCTTTCGGAAGTACTGTTTGTGGGACTATTACCGCCGATCTACTCAGCCTATCGGGACGCATTTGTTTTCGGCACCCTGATTTTAATTCTGTTAATCATGCCAAACGGTATTCTCGGAAAAGCGATGGAGGAGCGCGCCTGATGTTAGGTATTCGAAACCACCTGGTTTTTCCGATTTTGATTGCCGGCGGGGTCGTATTGGTGGCCGTTGCCCAGGGCACAGTTGATGAATATATTCTTTCCATTATCAACTTTGTCGGAATCTACGTAATTCTGGCTGTCAGCTTAAACATTACCAATGGGTTTGCCGGGCTGTTTTCCCTTGGGCATCCAGGATTCATGGCCATCGGCGGCTACGTGACGGCCATACTCACATTTCCGGTTTCACGAAAGTCGATGTTTTTGGAGTTGCCAGGGTGGCTGGCGGAATTGCAATTGCCTTTCATTCCAGCCCTGGTCATCGGCGGTATTTGCGCCGGATTCACGGCCCTGCTGGTTGGTATCCCGGTCTTACGTCTACGGGGCCACTATCTGGCGGTGGCAACCATGGGTTTTTTGATCATAGTCCAGGTTTTGATCATCAACTGGGAAAGTGTCACCCGCGGACCGTTAGGATTGAACGGGCTGTCGGCCCTGACCAATCTGTGGTGGGTTTACCTGTGGATGGTGCTGACAGTATATGTGAGCTGGAAAATAAAATTTTCATCCTATGGCCGAAGTATGCTGGCGTTGCGAGAAGATGAGACGGCCGCCCAGTGCCTGGGTGTGAACGTTTTTAAGACCCGGGTCGCTGCCTTGGTAATCGGCGCTTTTTTTGCAGGTATTGCGGGCGGGCTTTGGGCCCATCTGGTAACCGCCATTACGCCGATGTCTTTCTCACTGATTTTGGCATTTAACATTGTCGTCATGGTTGTTGTGGGAGGAACCGGCAGCATTACCGGTTCAATCATTGCTGCAATCATTTTTTCGGTACTCACGGAATTTTTTCGGCCGTTGGAGGAAACCCTCGG
>JASFSK010000629.1:0-3587 GCA_050114455.1 Desulfobacterales bacterium
CGGTTGCAATCTTTTAGGTGAGTTCCGAGGCGCTATTCACAGGTTGGGATAATAATGAAAATAGACCCCTTTATGTTTATCGCGTATTGCGGGCAATCATATCAGGCAACAGTGAAAGCGCATAGAGTGGGAGATTGAGAATTTTGCCGTTTTCTTTTAAATTGAGAAGGGTTGCTCTTAAAAGTACTGGCGGTGAAAACTGCATGTCATAAGAGCGCAGGCTTTTACTCCGGGGATTGATACCAGCCTTTACTTCCAGCGGGTAAATCCGGCCTGAGAATTCGCATAGAAAATCTAGCTCCGCTTTGCCCCCTTTACTGCGCCAGTAATGAAGTGGCTGCCCAAAATGGGCCATCAATTGCTGAGCGACAAAATTTTCGACAAATGCCCCTTCATATTCGTTGAATAGCCGGTCCCCTAATGACAACAGCTCAACTGGCAATCGCGACATAGCCCCCAACAGCCCGACGTCCAAGGTATATATCTTGAAGCATGCTTTGTCAGCATAATGTGATAAGGGGTTTTTTACCGACTGGACCGCTGTGGCGCGGTGGATGAGTCCTGCGTCCTCTAACCACATCAGAGCGTTTTCGTATTCTCTCGCACGGGCGCTCTTTTTAACAACACTGAATATGAATTTCTTGTTTTGTTTGGCCAGGTGTTTCGGGATTGAATCCCATAGCAGAGTTAATTTGGGGATATCGGACGCAGGTGCATGTTTTGCGAAATCCAAAATGTAAGATTTGATGATTTCTTGCTGGATCTCGCGGACCTCCCGTCCGTCATTGGTTTCGGCAAAATGATTTACCGCTTCCGGCATGCCGCCGACAAAATAGTATTTACGGAGCAAATCTACAAGATGGAAATGAAAGGCCTCTGATAAGGGAATGGGTTCGGATACATTTTCAAGCAGTTGTCGATACCGGAATTCTCCCATACCATCCAAAAATTCCAAGAAGTTCATGGGAAAGAGGTGAAGAAAATTGACCTTGCCGACAGGAAATGATCCAGGAGAGGAAAGTTTCACACCAAGGAGCGAACCGGCAGCGGCAATATGGATATCTTTTCTCTTTTCTTCAAAATATTTAAGCGAGTTTAAGGCTCGATTTGAAACCTGGACTTCATCGAATATCAATAGGTCAGCACCCGGTCTAATTTCAATATCAAAATAGATGGAAAGTTCCTTGATTATCCTTTCTGAATCAAAATCCCGTTCAAAAAAATGGTCGAGACTAGGATCCTCTTCGAAATTGCAATACATGACGTTTTCATACTCATTGCGACCAAAGGCTTTCAAAATGAACGTCTTTCCGGTTTGACGTGCTCCTTGCAACAAAAGCGGTTTTCGCCTGAGACTCGATTTCCAATCCAGCAATTCTTGGTATATATCTCTTTTCATGGTTGATAAGGATGCCAGAACGATCCGGCAATGTCAAGAAAACTCGAGCTGTTTGTGTGATAATTTTCACATAATATATATGTTAAAAGTGACAGGAACCACATAATAAACCCGATATTTTAAAACCTTGACGATTAAAACAGAATGAGATACATATTCAGAAAATCAGTAACATCAGATTTACAGAAAAGGATTTCATTATGGACACCACCATACAGGTCCGCAAACGTGGTACGCTCACTTTGCCTGCCGAATTACGGGAACGCTACAAAATAAAGTCAGGGGATACTTTCAGGTTGGTGGACCTTGACGGAATATTCGTTTTGACGCCGATGGTTCCGATGGTTCCTGAGCTGGCCCGTGAAATCGAGCGTGCTCGCCTTGAGGCCGGATTAAGCGTCGAAGACATGCTCATGACCCTCCGTGATCAACGTAAACGTTACGTGGCTGAAAAATATGGCCAAATCGAGGAGTAAGCCTAAGGTATTCGTAGATGCTGATGTGATTTTTGCCGGCGCGGCCGCACCCACTGAACACGGGGCCAGCCATGTGGTATTGCGGATGGGAGAAATCACTCTTTTAGACTGTATCAGCTCAGAGCAGGCAGTCAAAGAGGTTGAGCGAAATCTGGCTGAAAAAATTCCTGAAAAACTGCCCGATTTTAATCTATTGGTTAGTCGTTCACTGCGAATCGTTAATGATCCGCAACCGGAGGAACTCGCATCCTATAAGCAACAAGCAGATCCCAAAGACTTGCCGATTCTTGTGGCCGCCTTGAAGGAGGGCTGTTCTTATCTGCTGACCTTTAATGTGTGGCATTTTACACCGACCACCCCTGGTATCATTGTTCAACAGCCGAGTGGCTTTCTAATGACAGTCCGCAGCCTGCTGGGAATGCTGAAGGACTGAGATAAATCAAATATGCTTCAAATGAATATCTACTCCAGCCATCTGAGAAAGATGCCGGCTGACACGAGATGGCAGATCTGCTGGCCGACTCGCACCTGTCGATAAACATTGTCAGGGCCGACAACCTGGACGATTTTATTACAGTTGAGAAGTCCTGCAAACCGCTGCAAAGATTTTGACACATTCAAATCGTTGAGTTTTACTTCAACCAACATCCAGGGCTGATTGTCACGTGTTACCAGGGCGTCGACTTCGCGCTTTTCCCGATCTCTGACATACCATAGTTCAAATTCGCCCAAACCGAAATCGGACCAGGTGTGACAGGTCTTTAGCAGATGGGATATGATCATATTTTCGAACCTTGCCGATTCATCTTTAACCTCTGACCAATCCCAATAGTAGTACTTCTTTTCACGTTTTAAAGCGCGCTGCAAGCGTTCACTGTAAGGCGAAACACTGTAGATGTAATACAGGCGTTCGAGGGTATGAAGCCACCCTCGAACCGTTTCAAATGCAACACCAAGATCTTCCCTCAGCGAATTGATGGACAGGGGGGAGGCAACGCGCGGATTTACCAATCTGACAAGGTACTCCAGCCGGTCGACATCTTCAATTCGGGTTAGATCCCGTACATCCTGGTGTGTGATCAATTCGCGCCTGGATCGAACCCATCTTGTGTGAAATGATTTTTCCTGCTTCAGATAAGGCTCTGGAAATCCGCCAAACGTCAGCAATGGCTCGATGTCGGCACCCTTAAAATCACCATTGATAAGAATTTTCCATCGCTGCTCCGGATCGGGCAACTCATCTTCTTTTACCAGACCATGGAGTTCACCCAAAGAAAATGGATGCATCCGATAAAGGAAATATCGCCCCAGCAAACTGTCACTGCCCTTTTGGTATAAATCCAGTCGGCCGCTTCCGGTCACCCAGACGGCGGTTTCGTCTCTGAATTCATCATAAAATCCCTTCAACCAGGATTTGAAACGACGCATTTTATGCAGTTCATCAAAGACAATAATCGGCCTTTTATTCGGCCGGCGCCAATCTGCCAGCAGGTCCTCGCCACTTAAAATCCTCTTTCGGTGATCAGTGATATCCCAATTCAAGTAGACACCCTTATCCGGCCAGGATTCCAACGCCATCTGGGCAATGGTGGTTTTACCTACCTGCCTTGGACCCGGCAATAAGATCATTTTCCCAGGCGGGTGATGATTCTTGAGCCTTGTCAACAATATCCGATGCATGTGACAATTTTATAGTATCTTCTGAAAATATC
>JASFSK010000630.1:0-3568 GCA_050114455.1 Desulfobacterales bacterium
ACCTTTTGACAAGGCGGGGGCCTATGCAATTCAGGGAATCGGAACATTTATCGTCAAACATATTCATGGATCGTATACCAATGTAGTCGGACTCCCGGTATGTGAGGTCCTGGAATTTTTAATCAAGGAAGAGGTGGTCAAACTGGAACTCAATCCACAACAATTGACAATTTGAGATAACAGGGTGATCGAAAAGGCATAATTGGCCAACTCAAAGAAAGGATATTGATTTGAGAAACCGACTCGAAATGGTCAAAAAGCAAATCCAAAAGGCGGCGGACGCCAGTCAAAGACCAATGACATCCATTCGACTGGTGGCTGTCAGTAAAACCATGTCCGCTGATGTGGTTAAAGAAGCCATCGAGGCCGGCGTTACGGATTTGGGTGAAAATTATATCCAGGAGGCCAAAGATAAAGTCAACACGCTGGCGACATATCCGGTGACCTGGCATTTCATTGGTCATCTGCAATCCAACAAAGCGAAATATGCCGTTCGGCTGTTCGATATCATCCACTCGGTCGATTCTCTGAAATTGGCTAAAGAACTGGACAAATATGCCGGAAAAAATGGCAAGATCCAAACCATACTGATTCAGGTCAACGTTGCCAAGGAAGATTCAAAATCGGGTGTCTACATCGAAGACACCCTGCGGCTGGTGCGGGATGTCAGTCGGCTTGAAAATCTTTCCGTCAAAGGTCTTATGACCATGCCGCCTTTTTTCAATGCGCCAGCGAAGGTGCGGCCGTACTTTGCCGCATTGCGGAATCTTCGCGATCAAATCCAAAAACAAGCGATTCCCAATATTTCCATGGAGGAACTGTCTATGGGCATGACAGGGGATTTTGAGGCCGCCATCGAAGAAGGTGCCACAATGGTGCGCATCGGGACGGCTATTTTCGGAGAAAGACATTGAAAATATTACTACACACATGCTGCGCGCCTTGTACTATATACCCTCTAGAAGTTCTGAGATCCGAGGGCCTGGATGTCATGGGCTATTTTTATCCTCACAATATCCACCCCTATAGCGAGTGTCTCAAGCGGCAGGAAGCCTTGCAACAGTATGCCGGCCAGATGGACCTGGATATTATCTTCCAGGAGGGCTATGATCTGGAAGGGTTTATTCAGAACGTGGTTTATCGGGAAAAAGACCGGTGCAATTATTGCTATCACGATCGGTTGCGTACCACGGCCCTTCTGGCCAAACGGGGCAAGTTCGACTACTTTTCCTCAACTTTGCTGTACAGTAAATATCAAAAGCATGATGTCATCAGAACCATGGGGGATGCCGTCGGCAAAGCCGTGGGCATTCCATTTTTGTATGAAGATTTCCGCTCGGGCTGGCAAAAAGGCATCCAAAGCTCAAAAAACCTGGGAATCTATCGGCAGCAGTACTGCGGCTGTGTTTACAGCGAGAAGGAAAGGTTCTACCGCAAAACCAAAAATAATTCCGATACGAGAACACGAAAGACCAAAAATGAAATATAAATTCTGACGAAATCGCAAACGATCTACTATCATATATGAGGCACAGTTCCTGTTAGCTCAACCCGTTAAATCCGACTGAAGATATCGATCCATGTTTGGAAATTTTATATATTTCATTCTTGTACTTCTCATTTACCTCACCTACCAGCCCTCCGATAGCACTTTTTTTTCAGCTTTTCAGTCATTTACACTTTTTTTCTGCCTTATTTTTTTGTTTTCCTATTTCACCCGTTTTCAATTTCAAAGGATCGAACGGCGAATCGCCAAAGGCCAATATCTGCGGATCGATCATCAGTTCAACACTGCGGTGCTGCACCAGTCGATCATAGCCATCCTGCTATTTGCATTTAACATTTACGGGTTGAATTTGCCCTCCTTTTTGGTAATCCTGCCGGTATTTAAGACGATACCGACCCTTTTGGCCCTGCTTTTTCTGACATTTTTCGTTTTTTATCTTGCCATCGTCTGGCACTATGCCTTTGGGCCGTATCAACTGCTCTACAGGCCAGGTATTTCCAGACGCACCTATGTCATTTCGAATATTTCTTTTTCGATTCCGGTTTTACTGCCGTGGCTGTTTCTGTCCGGTGTCTCTGATATTATTCATAGTCTGCCCTTTGAGCCTCCCAAACAGTTTCTCAACACCACCGAAGGCGAGGTCGCCTATTTTCTTTTCTTCCTGTTTGGAATTGCCATTGTCGGTCCCGCATTGATTCAAAAATTCTGGCGCTGCAAGCCTTTGGAGGCCGGGTATCATCGAAGCCGGATCGAAAACCTGTGTCAAAGGGCGGGGTTGGCCTACGCCAATATTCTGTATTGGCCTATTTTCGGCGGCAAAATGATCACCGCCGGTGTCATGGGTCTTATCCGAAAATTTCGCTATATCTTGGTCACCCCTTCCCTGCTGCGATTGTTGGAGCCTGAAGAAGTCGATGCCGTCATCGCCCATGAAATTGGTCATATCAAAAAAAAGCATCTGTTGTTCTACCTGGTGTTTTTTGTCGGCTATATGTTGTTGTCTTATGTCACATTCGACATCATGATCTTTGCCATCATCTACACCAAGCCGGTATTCTGGTTTATCAACAAAACCGGTTTGAGTCAGACAACGGTGGTTTCAGGCATATCGAGCATTGTCATCATCTGTGTTTTTTTGATCTACTTCCGGTTTATCTTCGGTTTTTTCATGCGCAACTTCGAACGCCAGGCAGACACCTATGTCTATGCCCTATTCGAGAGCGCTATGCCCTTGATTACCACCCTGGAGAAAATTGCCGCCACCAGTGGCCAATCGGCGGACAAGCCCAACTGGCACCACTTCAGCATCCGGCAACGGATTGATTACCTTCGAAAATGCGAAGCTGATTCATTTTGGATTTCTCACCACAACCACAAAGTCAATAAAAGTATCGGTGTATATGTGACCTGTTTGATCACTTTGGGCGTGTTGGGATACCAACTCAATGTCGGGGATATGGGGGATCGGATCAACAGGCACTTTCTTGAAAAGGTCCTCGTGAGAGAGATTGAGCAGACGCCCGACAATCCCAATTTATTCAGCCTGCTGGGCAATATTTATTACAACGATAAAAATTGGGCCGGTGTCCAAGATGCCTGGGAGCGATCTTTGGCCTTGAATCCCGACGATGCCCAAGTTCTCAACAATCTGGCCTGGCATTACGCCACCTGTGAAGACCCACAATTTCAAAATCCTGAAAGGGCCCTGTCGCTGGCCCAACTGGCGATTCAGCTCGAAAGGCAGTCGCATGTTTGGGACACGCTGGCGGAAAGCTACTATGTCAATGGAAGATACGGTGAAGCCGTAAACGCCGGCGAGCAGGCCCTGGCTCTGGCCGTGAATAAACTCGAATATTACCGAGAGCAGCTAGATAAATTTAAAAAAGCAGCTGGGGAGTAGCTGATAGCAACGGCTATCAGGTTCAGAAGTTCCGGCTTCAAAGGTTCTAAAGGCTTTGCCAAGTCGGAAGTATGAGCTCTGAATCGCCCAACCCAGCTATGGGCAGGATCAACGAAGGAGAGTCAACCCGAAACCGTGAACGCTGAACCTTTAAAGGGTTT
>JASFSK010000631.1:0-3566 GCA_050114455.1 Desulfobacterales bacterium
GTATTGCGCCACATTCCCGGAACCCGAAACCAGACAGGTTTTTCCCTCCAGGGTTTCGTTTCGGGTCGCCATCATTTCGGCGGCAAAATAGACCGAACCGTATCCGGTTGCTTCCGGCCGAATCAGGCTGCCGCCCCAATTTAGCCCCTTTCCGGTTAAAACCCCGGTAAATTCGTTGCGAAGCTTTTTATACATACCGAATAGATACCCAATTTCTCTGGCGCCGACACCAATATCACCAGCAGGTACGTCTGTGTCGGGGCCGATATGACGGGACAATTCACTCATAAAGCTCTGGCAAAACCGCATCACCTCGTTGTCTGATTTTCCTTTGGGATCGAAATCCGAACCACCTTTTCCGCCACCCATGGGCAATGTCGTCAGCGCATTTTTAAAGACCTGCTCGAAAGCCAGAAATTTAAGGATACCCAAATTAACCGACGGATGAAACCGCAGTCCGCCCTTATATGGGCCAAGTGCACTATTCATCTCGATTCTAAACCCCCGGTTGACCTGTACATTGCCCTGGTCGTCCGCCCAGGGAACCCGAAACATGATGACCCGCTCCGGTTCCACCAGCCTTTCGGGGATTTTGGCCTGTCGATAAATCGGGTTCTGATCCAAAACCGGCTTGACGGATTCCATAACTTCAGTAACGGCCTGATGAAATTCTCTTTCCTGGGGGTCCCTGGCTTTGATAATCTCCAAAATATCAGACATAATACCCTCCTCACAGTGTTATATAGTATATTTAAAATTGAAGATTTGCGAGATTTTATCTATCTACAATAAAATATTAGCACAAGATTTATTGGCCAGCCAGCAATCATGCCTGGATTAAGTTGCTCAATATCAACTTCAGTATTGAGATACAAGCAGAATCGTTTCTATTCGGCATTTAAAAGGTTAAAGCCCGCAAAACATGCAAACATAAAATTAGAGATCCATGCTGCAATGATAGGTGAAAGGACACCGCCATGTCCCAGGGAAAGACAAAAACTCTGGCTTATCCAATAAAGAAAAACCACCGTGATGCCATAAATAATTGTTATTGACAGTCCGTGTCCGGCATTGGTTCTAAGGGTAATACCTGTTGCAATAATACAAAGGATAAGGCAGACTACCGGCAGCGCAAATTTGCTGTGATAGTCAACCCAGTAGGGTGTGGCATCGTAACCTTCGGATTCAATATCTTGAACGTAGCGATAAAGCTCCTGAAAACTCATTTCTTCAGACTTTTTCGCCACCCGCTTCAAGTCTTCCGGCAGAAAATCAAGGTTTTCAACCATTTCACTCTGGAAGGTCACGTCATAAGATCCGCTTTTGTTATTTAAAACCTGTTCCATGGCATCATAAAGCACCCACTGCCCCTGTTTGAACTTGCCTTTGGCGGCATCCACCCGCCGCGTTAGCCTGAACTGTTCATCGAAATAATTAAGGGTGATACCGGATATGGTCTGATCTTTGGGATTAAAGTATGTAATATGAGATATAGAATGACTTCCTTTGAACCAGATATTCTTTTGGGCGGAGGTCAGGGTATATTTCTTTACTTCCCTGCGCCAAATATCATTGGCCTTGCTGATGGTGATCGGCACCACGGTTTCCGATATGAAAAATAGACCAACTGTTACTAACAACCCAATGAATATGATAGGCCTCAAAAAATGATAAACACTCATACCCCCGCTTTTTAGCGCGATAATCTCATTATTTTTATTCATTATGCCGAAAGTGACCAGAACAGCCAAAAGGATCCCCACCGGTGTAATCTGAGAGATGATGAATGGCAGTTTAAGTTGAAAGAATAAAAGAATCCGTGAAACCGGTAGGCCGGCATTTATAAATTTGTCGACATTTTCAAAAAAATCTACCGCCAAATAAATCCCGATGGCAGCCATCAAAACGATTGCGAAGTGTTTGAAAATTTCCTTTGTGACATACTGGTCGATGGTAGACATAAAAAGATTCGGAATTAGCGGGTAGGTTTGAGATGACGCTTTTTGGAAAAGAATTTCAGCATCTGCTGCAGAACAATTTCGATTTTTAGCGTTTTTTCTTTGGTGGTTTGATAAAGGAAATAAATACCGATCAACATCATAGTTAAATTTGGCATCCACATTCCAATGGCAGGAGGGTACACACCTTTTTTGCCCATGGTATAACCGGCTGTCAACAGCACATAATAAAATAGAAAGAAAACTAGACACAGGATCAAACCGGAGGACCGCTTGCCTGACTTGGATTGAATGCCCAGTGGAAAAGCCAGAAAACCTAAGGTTAGACAGGCGACCGGAATCGAAAATCGTCGATGGATAACCATCTGGGCTTTATAATAATCCTTGTCTTTTTGGGTGGACTCACGGACGACCTGCTGCAGCTCGGCAATGCTCATTTCCTCACGGCCCTTCTCTCTTTCTTCAGCTTTTTCCAATTCTTTTTTCAAATCAAGGCTTAATTTATAGGTGTCAAAGCGAATTGAGTTTGCCGTATGCTCCTTGAGATTGGTTTGGTGAATGGTGCCGTTGGAAAGCACCAGGTGGAAGATGAATTTGCCCGGTTCGCTGAACAGGCGGCCCTCCGGGGCAACGACGGTGGAGATAATATTCTGCTTTCGTTTATCTTCGATGAAAAGATCGATTAATTTTTTTTGATTGATATCGATTTTGTTGACATACAGCATCACATTTTTAAACGTATCGTTGAAGGTTCTTTCTTTTAATCCGATATCTACGTTGGAAGCTGCCATTTCAAGCACTATATCTTCGAGCATGGCTTTAGATTTCGGCACCCCATATAATGTCATAAACAGGGTAATAAGACATCCGCTCAAACTAAAAATAAAAACTGGAGGGAGCAACCCATATACGCTCAAGCCACAAGACTTCAATGCAACGATTTCATTGTCGGCCGATAGCCGTAAAAATGTCAAAACCACCGCCAACATGACCGACATGGGAATGATAAACATCAAAAACCAAGGCATGCTGAACAAGATCAGCGTCAGCACCGAGAATATGCTGAGATTGTAATTGACAATCCAATTGGTAATTTTAATTAATTCCGTCATCAGAAACAAAAAGGTGAATACGATGACATTAATACTGAAAGGCGGCAGCATCTCCTTTAAAATGTATCGATTGACAATGGTATTCAGCTTCATAAGCTCTTATATAGCATGTTTTGGCCATTCAATCAAAATTCATACTTTTTGCTTGAAAATACATTGAATAATCCCTATCTTATTGATCTAAATAGTTAATTTACTCATGTTCCAAGGTGAATTTCTACCGATTCGGACGAACCTGTATCGTAGAGATACTTGATTTCAACAGTGCCAAATTGAGATGGACTGACAAAGGTAATTATCATGCAATACGTCGAGCCGCCGCCCGCTACCAACTCTGATGAGCATAAAGCCAAAGAAAAAATCACCCGTGTTCGAATCAATCCCGAAGATGAACGGCAGATAGCTATCCAGAAGGCACAAATACGCGATGTTGAAGAAATTCTGCAACTGGTCAATGGGTTTGCTGCCAAAAATCTAATGCTACCCCGAGGCCCCC
>JASFSK010000632.1:0-3564 GCA_050114455.1 Desulfobacterales bacterium
ACAGAAACTGTTTCGTAAAAAAAAGATTCAATTTAAAAATCGGAGTCATTAATCCGATAAGGAGGTGTGTCATGAACGCCGGCATTTTTTTTACGGGTACAGGTCCAATTCTTATTCTGACTTCTTATGAATCACTTGATAATCCAAAATTAGTTGAAAAACTTGCGCTCAAGGGAATCAAGAAATTTATCGCTTTTGAAATTCAAGAAGATTTGGTGAAACAAAAATATGGGAGGCATTTTAACATGATCTTAGGTGACTTGAAACAAGAAGACGATTTACGGGTACTTGATTACGATGGACATCATGTATTTTACAACTTTTCACTAAATGAAATCGGAGAGCCCATCTATTATGAGGGCTAAGTTGAATATCTGTTTTAAATAAAAATTTGTTTTCCAAGTGGTATGGTAACGTTAAAAATGATTTTTGACCGTATAGTTTTAGAAAGGAGAGAAAAATGTATCTCAAACAAAAAGATATTTTTAGGGCAATGAATAACGCTTTTGTAAAAAGTATCATGAATGTTTCAACGACAGAATCTTTTGAAAACAAAGACATCCTTTTTCAACAGGGAGATCTCGCGAATCATTTTTACATACTGCTAAAAGGACGCGTGAAACTAACCCTGGGAGAAACTGGGCAGTCAGTTTATATTGTTAGCCATGCAGGAGAGGCATTTGGCTGGTCTAGTCTGATCGATAGAGAGACATATACGGCATCTGCAGAATGTATGACTGCAGTGAAATTGCTTAGATTTGAACGAGAAAAGGTTTTAAAGATAATAGAAGAAGATCCTGATAATGGGCTTGTTTTTTTCAAACGACTCGCCAGCATACTGGGTAATCGCCTACTTCACAGCTATGAGATGATATCTACAGCAGCCCAATCTGAGGTATTACCCTCATTTGGAAGTGGTCAAATTATGGATACTACCGCTTCTGAACTGGAAAGGTAGCAACTTATAACTTAATTATATGAGCTATTATTATAAGCCCAGAGGCAGTAGCGTTGCAATATATTATTGTGACCATTCGCGAATCTGAATATAGGAATGGTGCATTAGATTAAAAAATACCTCGAATCAAGATTAATATCGAAAAATTTTCTTTGACCGAAAAGATGGGCACATCAATTCCAGCATTTAAATTTTTATTATAGGATTCCATGTGATAACAAAGCCATATATCAAAGATATTGATTTATGTGGTAATGCAAAATTTTGCAAAGAAGATAAAAATGGAGTTTCAATTATCTATGCCTATGAAGATTCCGATGTGTTTTATCCGGCGAAGCTTTTAAAGCACGGAATAAATTGTCTGTGTTTTGCATCAAAAAAACCTATCGAGAAAGGAAAAAGAGTTTATATCTTAACTCAGGATTTTCCGATAGAAGGTGACAGTCTTAAAATTTATGAAGGATGTTTTGCCCAAATACAAGGATGTAAAAAAAATAATAATTTTAAAAAAAGGCCATCTTATTTAATTCAGGGCGAATCAATAAGCGGAATGAGGATGAGCGTAGGTTCGAATGAATTAAGTACAGAAGTTTTAAGCCTTAAAATTTAGCTGCAAACATTTTTATATCAGAATAAATCATTGCACACAAAGATAAGCTTTGAGCCGTAACCTACGAGGGATCGATGGAGAAAATAACTTCCGACAGCTGGAATTCGACGGTCGTTACCCCCGAAATAGTGATTGATAAAATCCGGCCGGGGATGAGTATTTTTCTCGGTACAGCTGTGGCTGAGCCTCGCACCATGGTACGTCATCTGATGAGCTCTGAAGCCAAAAATTTGGAAGACCTTGAACTTATTCAACTGATAAGTTTCGGAGATGCAGTCTCGCGGCAGACGCTCCAGTCCCAAAATTTTCGCATGAAAACGTTTTTCTCCGGCTGGGTAGCGGACGATGCCATCCATGAGGGTCAGGTGGACCTGATACCGAGTCGCTTCGTGAAGATACCACAGCTGATCGAATCCCTTTTGAGACCGGTTGATGTCGCTATCGTCCAAATTTCACCGCCCAGCGAAGCTGGGTTTTGCAGCCTTGGGATTGCGATCGATGTGGCCCGAGAGGCTCTGGAACAGGCCAGCATTAAAGTAGGTGAAATCAATACCTTAATTCCAAGAACTTTTGGGGACACATTTGTTCCGGCATCTGAATTTGATTTTTTAGTCCGTTCGACAGATCCACCGATATATTTCGAGCGTTGGAAAATAGATGACATCTGGTATCAGGTGGCTCTGCATGTGGCCTCGCTCATTGAAGATGAGAGCTGTCTGGCGTTTTCCATCGGTCCGCTCTACGAGGCCTTGGCCAAATGCCTGATAAACAAACGCCATCTGGGTATTCACTCCCCTTTTTTTACAGATCCCTTGATGGACTTGATGAAAAACGGCGCAGTCACGAATCGACGAAAGGAAACATATCGGGGAAAAGCGCTGACCTCGTATGCCTTTGGCACACCCAATTTGATGAAATGGCTGGACAACAATCCCTTAGTCGATTTTCAGCGAATCGGCAAGGTGTTCAATCCTGTGATGATTGGACGCAATCCCAAATTTGTCACGATAGTGGCCGCTAGAAAAGTGGATTTATATGGTCGCATTGGACTTCACATTGGAAAGGGCAATGTGGCTTCCGGTCCGGCTGAGATAATGGATTTTGTGGCCGGTGCGGAGCTATCACAAGGGGGACGATGCATTTTTGCCCTGACCAGCCGGGATCGAAACCAGAGTCCCAACATTTTGCTATCCATTGCCTATTTGCCCAATCGGTTCAGTGCCGTCGAATCCGTGGGTGCAGTGGTCACCGAATACGGCGTTGCGTATTTGGAGGGTCGCACCGTCAGGGAGCGGGCACAAGCCCTCATCGACATTGCCCACCCGGAGGATCGGGCCGGCCTTGTACAGGAAGCCAAAGAAAAAAAGATTTTGTATCAGGATCAAATTTTCCTGGCTGAAAGCGCCCGGCTCTATCCGGCGGATATCTCAGAAAGCTACGTAGCCAAGGGTGATCTTAGCATAAGATTTAGGGCCATCAAACCCTCTGATGAAGAAGGTATGCGCAATTTGTTTTATCGATTTTCTGACGAAACGGTGTATTACCGCTATTTTCAATCCGTCAGTAGCATGCCACATGCAAAAATTCAAGAATACGTCAATATTGACTGGAATCAGGTTACATCCATCGTTGGGTTGATCGGTGAAGAGGGAAAAGGGCGCATTATCGCCGAAGCCCGATTTATCATCATTCCGGGCAGTCCTTTTGCGGAGATTGTTTTTGTTGTGGACGAGAAACACCAGAGACTTGGAATAGCATCTTTTCTCTACAAAATGTTAATCCAATTGGCGAAAGAAAAAGGTATCAAAGGATTTATTGCAGAAATATTATTTTCCAATATTGGTGCCATGAAGGTTTTTCGCAAAGGGCAGTTGCCGGTCAAAGCGCGACTGGAAGACGGCGTCTACCACCTGGAGATTGCACTAATAAAGTAACACAAGATATGATAAACCAAGACTGGCATAGTTATTTTTGAGAGAGAACGCATCGCCACATA
>JASFSK010000633.1:0-3559 GCA_050114455.1 Desulfobacterales bacterium
TGAACTTTTTCCAGAGCTGACAAAGGAGTTCACCGTGGCCGATCCACTAAAACCATATAAAATGATCACCGATTTTGTCACCGGCAAAGAGGTGCCCAACATCGGGGCGGAAGAAAACAGGCAGGTTGTTGAACGGTATTTAATTGAGCAAAAAGGGTATTTAAAAGAAGATATCCAAATTGACGCTGACATCGAACTGATCATTGATGGTGAGGTTTATCGTTCCCAAATTGATCTGGTGGTGAGCACCGACGGCGGAAAAACCCGGCTTATGGCAATCCGGTGTGCCGCGGGCTCATTGGGATCGCGAGAAAGAGAAATTGTCGCAGCTGCCAGATTGCTGGATAGTTACCAGATTCCCCTGTCTGTGGCATCAGACGGTGAAACCGCCATTGTCCTGGACACCGTGTCCGGCAAAAAAATTGGAACGGGTATGGATGCAATTCCCTCAAAAAAAGAGGCCGACGCAAAGCTAAAAACCCTTGCGCTTCAACCTTTGCCGGAGGAGCGCTTGAAAAGGGAGAAATTGATTTTCCGCACCTATGATAGTGAAAATGTGAATGTTCAAAGAAACCTGTAACCTGGATCATCTGAAATGAAAGTTGTAATATTCACGACTGGTGGTACAATCGACAAAATTTACTTCGATCAGAAATCCGAATATCATGTTGGGGATCCACAAGCGAAGGGCGTATTGGAACGGGCGAATGTGGTACTAGATTACGAGGTTGAATCTATTATTAGAAAAGACAGCCTTGATTTCACAGATGAAGACCGTGAGCTGATAAGGCAAAAAGTTGAGTCGACACCATTGGAAAGAGTTGTTATCACCCACGGTACGGATACCATGGTCGATACCGCAAAGGTACTTGCGAATATTTCCGGCAAAACTATCGTAATGACAGGCTCGATGTATCCCGCCCAATTCAGAGACAGCGATGCGGTGTTTAATATCGGATGTGCCGTCACAGCGGTTCAGATTCTCGAACCCGGTGTCTATATCGTGATGAACGGTCGCATTTTCAAACCAGACCACGTTCGCAAAAATGTAAAATTGAATAGATTCGAAAACAAAATTATCTAACCTGGTGGCTCATCGGCTAGCGCGGTCGAGTCGCTTTGATAAATAAATTAGAGCGTTTGGTATAAACCAGCTGGGGTGTTATGACTATCTAATGTGGCATTGCAAAGTATGGATTAGATCGGTCGTTTCTGTTAAGGCTTCACAGCTTTTATGTATGCTGAAATGACATAATCCTCGGCGTTTGTGTTTTTGCCCGGAACCCACTTCGATATGAGTTCGCGACTCTCATCTTTAGGGATGATCTCGATATCCTGAAAACCAGCTTCCTTCAGCATACTTTCCGTATCGTCGATCGTGGCGGCACCGCCGACACAGGCCGATAGCAGCGCCAGATCCTGTTGTATTTCGTCCGGAAGCGTGGCGGTAGCGACAACGTCTGAAATGGCCAATCGACCACCGGGTTTGAGCACCCGAAAGGCATCATTGTAAACGCTTTGCTTGTCCGGAGAGAGATTAATAACGCAATTGGACATGATGATATCGGCAGTGTTGTCAGCCACCGGCAGATGTTCGATTTCACCCAATCGAAATTCGACGGTGTCGGCATTGATCTTTTCAGCATTCATTCTGGCTTTGCTGATCATATCCGGCGTCATGTCGACTCCGATGACCTTTCCGGATTCACCCACCTGTTTGGCCGCCAGAAAGCAGTCAAATCCGCCTCCGCTGCCCAGATCCACGACCGTCTCTCCGGTTGTGAGCGAAGCCAGGGCAACCGGGTTGCCGCAGCCCAACCCCATGTTCGCACCCTCAGGGACACTGTCGAGGTCTTCCTTGGAATAACCCATCAGTGTGGAAAGTTGCTGTGAGGTGACTTCCGGACTGCCGCAGCAGGATCCTGAAGAATTGTTCGTGGTGGAAATGTCCGACTGCCCGCAACAGGGTGTTTCGATACCTGAAAGCGAGGATAAGTCAGCACTCCTGGCGACATTAGCATATCTGTTGCGAACTTCTTGCCGAATTTCTTCTTTGTTTCTGTTAGGCATGTTTTCCTTTTTAGTAGACAATTTATATCGCTTCCAAGGCCTGTTCGATTTCCTCTCTGACCGGACTATTTTCCCGGGATCGCTGACCTTCCAGAGCGGTTTTGGCCCGGCTGCCACCCAGGCGGCCCAACGACCAGGCACTCATGCCGCGCACTATCTCGGAGGGGCTGCTATTAAGGGATCGGGACAAGAGAGACACATTGTCCGGGTCACCCTGGTTTCCCAGCGCACGAGCAGCGTTCATCTGCCATTTGGCGGCGTTCTTCCGCGAAATATAAAATGCCAGCGGCCAGACTCTGTTTACATAATGGTCATCGTCCATGGTCAGCAATGTGCTCAGCGAAAAGTCTTGAGCCCTCTGCAGCAGCGTTTCGTTGGGCGGCAAATCCTGGTTCAGCCAGGGTTGATTCCGGGGGCAGACTTCCTGGCAACGGTCGCAGCCATAAACCCAGGTCCCCATCGGCTCTCTCAGCTCCAGGGGTGTTATACCATTGGAATAATAAGAATTGTATGCGATACACCGCAGGGGATCCATCTTTTTGGGTGCATACAGGGCACCGGTTGGGCAAGCGGCGATGCAGGCATTTTTACACCATTTGGGACAGTTCAGCTCGATACGCGGTTCGTCCGGCTCGATATCCGCGTCCAATAGAAGAGGGATACTTTCAAGCCACGACGCGCCCCGCATGCTATTACGTGCATATGCGAAACAGTTCTTTCCGTAGGTAATTATTCCGGTCCGGGCCGCGGCCATCCGGGCCGGCAGTTCTTCATCGAACCAGACACGAATGCCCAGGGTTTTGAGAAATCTCATGAAATCCACTAATTTTTGATGCTCGGCGGCATGCTCAATGCGTTCATCAACCTGATAGCAGCGCCCCATGATTCCCACCATTTGAGGCGGAAATGCCCGCCGGTGGTAATTTCGGATCAGCACTACCAATGATTTGGCCCATTCGTGCTTTTCCCCGACTCCAGCGCCCCGACGGGTGTTGAATCGTTCGGTCTGCACCCAGCCATACATTTCCGGCGGACGAGATTCAATCTCCCGGATGTAAACATCCAGTGGCTCCACGCCGGTAAAACCGACGTCTTCGAACCCGAGTTCAAGTGCTTTTTCCCTGATGATTTCTTTCGGTGTCATCGTATTTCAGAAGGCTAAACCCCCGCGACTTCCTTTCCACAGTGTTTACAAACCTTGGCTCGCTCTTTGATAATTTCGGCACAGAAGGGACATTCACGGGTAAAGAATCTTTTATGAATTTTCTTGATGGCCTCATCGACCGCCTTTTGCAGGTTTTCATTCTCAAATTTAAGATGAACGATGGGCTCAATGGCCTCCAGTTCACCAATGTCGCCGATTATTTCCGCTGCTTTTATTCTGACACGGGCCGGTTCAGTGGAATCCGTCAGTATTTTGAGGACAGCCGGACCGTCTTTGGATACATAGCAGTCAGCCAGAATACTGAAGCCTTTTTTGGTCGCTTCT
>JASFSK010000634.1:0-3550 GCA_050114455.1 Desulfobacterales bacterium
CTGCCCGTCGTCCTTTATGGAATTCGAGGGTATAAAAACGGACGTCTCACCGCCGTTCGTTCCGTGACATGGCCATTTCCTCTTTGGGGATGGGTTGGTTTGGCCATCGGAATTGTCGCCTGGATCCTGGCGTGGACACGATTTTCATGGTTTGTCTCTTATCAGCCGCATACCTTCACCCCCCTGTGGCTATCCTATATCGTTGTCGTCAATGCCTTATGCGTCCACCGAACCGGAAGCAGCTTAATAACGGACCGACCGGGATTCTTTCTGCTACTATTCCCGACAAGCGCCGCTTTTTGGTGGTTTTTTGAATATCTGAATCGTTTTGTTCAAAATTGGTACTATACGGGAACGGAGTTCAGTCCCTGGGCCTATTTTTGGTATGCGACCCTGCCTTTTTCCACCGTGCTGCCGGCTGTGTTAAGCACCAAGCATTGGCTTCATTCCGCAAACTGGATTAACCTGGCATACGGCAACATCCAGCCAATCAGATGGCCCAATCCCACAAAGATTGCCGTCTGTATTCTGCTCCTGTCGGCCGCCGGATTGGCCGGAATCGGTATCTGGCCCAATTATTTATTTCCCCTGCTGTGGATATCTCCCCTGCTGATCATAGTCTGCCTACAAACATTGATGAAGGAGCGCCAGATTTTCTCCTCAATGGCGACGGGCGATTGGGGCAGTGCAGTGGCGGCGGCATTGGCCGCATTGGTTTGTGGCTGTTTCTGGGAAATGTGGAACTATTTCAGCATGGCCAAATGGATGTACAATGTGCCCCTGGTAAATCGATTTTTTATCTTTGAAATGCCGTTTCTGGGTTATGGGGGCTATCTTCCCTTTGGTTTGGAATGCCTGGCAATCGGCAATATGCTCGAAAAATTGTACAATGCATATCATATTTCAGGACGCCCGCTGTCTGAGAAAAGCCCTCTAATTAAGCCATGAAATAAAACATCCAGTGGTTTGCATCCGAATCTTCACAGATATGGCCTTGAGGTATCAGACGGGTTGTAATGATCGCTTTAATGTTTAAGTTAATTCTCTGTTCATCAGAAGTAGCGGATGAAAATTTCAGGTTCGCTGAAAGGTTCATTTGTACAGTGATCCGCAAGTGGTCATGTGTAAACACTTCGACCGTAAAAGGCTTCGATGACGGGCCTGATTGTGTGATTCCAAGGCCAAGGAGGATGTGTATGGCCTTTGTTACCATACCGGGATTAAAGGGCAAGGTGTTCATCCCCCAAGAATCCAACAGGGTCTTCAAAAAGAAACCGTGTAAAGATTGTTTTTCCTGCCAGCAATGCAGTGATGATCGTTGCAGGGTATGCCTTGGACAGCAGGGCAGCCGATGCGATCGACACTCCCCTGAAAAATTCAATCGACGTGAGGAAGATAGAAAATGACTGTGAGTGGGCAAACTTCTCAAAGAAACGTCAACATAGGTAACGATAAAATTTTGAACGATTTGCTCAAATTTGGTTTGGTTGAAACAACGTTTGACATTTTTGTGTGTAAAAAATTTGCGACACATCAGTGGTTCTAAATATTGATTGATGCAAATTCATTCCACCGACGTAGGCCATACTCTCCAAAACCCAATACCTCTCATCCGGATGAAATTACGGGTAACTGAAAGCTGAAGGTTGTACCGGAATCGATTGAGCTGACCACATTTATTGACCGGTCGTGCAACTCAAGAATCTTTTTGGTAATTGCCAATCCCAAGCCGGAGTGCCCCCTATCGGAACGACGGCTCTTATCCAGTTGATAGAATCGGTTGAAAATTTGGGAAAGCTCTTCTGTAGGGATACCGCAGCCAGTGTCAGTTATCCGGACTGCAATATCTTCGGCTGTAGGGCTGAGCTCCAAACTGATGGCGCCGCCATGGGGAGTGTTTTGAATGGCGTTTTCAATCAAATTTTCCAGGACGCGCTCGATCAGGCCAATATCGGCATTGACCGCAGGAATGCCTTGTTCTATTTTCGTTGAAATGGTGATCTGCTTTTCAGCGGCCTTTAATTGAAATTTCTGAGTCACGTCATGGGCAAGTTCAATAATGTTGAAAGCTTCGCGTTCAACCTTTATGTCGTAAGAATCCAATTTTGCCAGCTCTAAAAGCTCGCTCACCAGCTTGCTGAGCCGTTCGCAATGTTTGATGGCTGTTGTCAAATAACTTCGACGGTCTTCAGGACCCAGGCTGTCTTCTTTGAGTAGCAATGTTTCGATATACCCTTGCAATGTTGCCAATGGAGTTCGCAAGTCATGGGAGACATTGGCGATCAACTCGCGGCGGGTAGCATCGGCTTTTTGCAATTGTTCCATCTGATCTTCAATTCGTGCCGCCATCTGGGTGAAGGTTACGCCCAGGCGGTCGATTTCATCGGCCATGGGTCCCCTTTTCCGCGGAAAAAAATCGATTTGTGTCTGCCGGGCACCACTTTTAAATGCGTCCATCACATTGGCTAGCCGCTTAAGCCTGCCGGTCAGGGAAGCAAATAAAACCAGCCCGGCCACCAAGGCAAACAGCAGGCTTGCCAGAATCATCCAAACACTAAGCTGTAGAATATAGCTGGCTTTTAATTTTTGGACCACACTGTCGTAGGTTTCGCCTCCTAAAATTACATATAGATAGCCTTGAAGTTTTCCCTGTTCCGGAATTCGCGCGGCAGTGAAGACCTTTCCCCCGCCGGGGCTTCGAGGATCATCGCCCAGCACGGGAATGGTGGCATGACCCTCAAGTAATTTCTGAACGGGCTCCAGGTTTACATTATTGCGTTTGACCTTGTCGGGATCGGCTGAAAAAGCTAGAATGGTACCCTCAGCATCTAAAAGATAGACTTCTATACTGGGATTTATCACCATGAGCATATGAAAAATATCTTCCAAAGCTTCCTGATTGACGCGGTTATCCTGCATCAAAAGCCTTTCGGCGACAATGTGACCGGCCAATTTGTTGTTGAGCCGCTGATTGACTTCCTGTTGATACATGTCGGTGGTAAACATCGTCACTACAATAATGGCCAGCCCGACAAGGCAAAAAAGGCCGGATAAGACGGCCGCCAGTTTTGAATACAAGGATCTAAACATCATTAAATTCTGCAAATTTGTATCCGACACCCCATACGGTCAAAATATGGTCCGGCTGGGCAGGGTTTTTTTCGATTTTGGCTCGAAGACGATTGATATGAGAATTAACGGTATGCTCGTAGCCGTCATGACCGTATCCCCAGACCTCATCCAACAGTTGCGAACGTGTAAAGACCTTGCCGGCATTCCGTGCAAAATGCAGCAACAAATCGAATTCCTTGGCGGTTAGATCGATGGTCCTGCCGGCTAGACTCACCTTGCGGCTGTGCGGTTCAATAACCAGGTCGGCAGCGTGGATGGGTGCCGGGTTGTCAGATGGGCGATCGGGTTTCAGCTCGTCGATGCGCCGAAATATGGCCTTGACCCTAGCCATCAGCTCCCGGATACTGAAAGGTTTGGTGACATAATCATCCGCTCCGATTTCGAGGCCCAGCACCCGATCCAATTCCGATGCTTTGGA
>JASFSK010000635.1:0-3546 GCA_050114455.1 Desulfobacterales bacterium
TAAATAAGTTCTTCAGATCTTCATATTTGGGTAAATAGCCGATGGGTGTTGCAATCGCATCAACTTCTCCATGGGCACGTCTTTCCAGCCAGGCCATCCAAGCTTTGACATCCCGTTTTTCACCGAGTAGCTTTTTGGAAGTTCCGCCCCTGGCCTCATCGGTTAAGAAGTAGTTTAAACCGGCCAGAATCGGTCGCTTGTCATCCGCGATTTTTTTGCTGCCGAAAAATTGAAATTGGGCCTCCATATAGTCTCCCAGAGAACCGGGAATAAATGGGGCATTGGCCCAGGGCTGTCGCCGAATCCCGGTGGCGCCAACCTCCGTGGCCGTAGCGGCAGACACAATACTGGCTCCGATGACAACGCCGCGATCGGAATCCCTTGCCACCCAAACCGGCGGCATGGTGTCACTGTCCCGGCCGCTGTAGGTCACTATCCGGGTTTCAACGCCATCGGAGGCTTCATTCATTTCGGAATAATTACCCAAAGCTGAATTTGACAATGTGCAGCGAGAATTGGGGTGAGACATGGGGATTTCCTTACCGTTCGCATCGACCATACCCCGTTCCCAAGGCCCCTGAAAATTTGTTCCCTTCTGGGGCGGCGGGTCTTCACCATTGCCGACCCATTGCGGAACTCCATTCTCATCTATTAGAACATTCGACCAGATAACTTCGGTTCCGGGGTTGCGGAGGCATTCCATCAGCACCGGATCACCTTCCCAGTTGACATCCTCGACGATTCCGAAAATTCCGGCTTCCGGATTGACGGATCGAACGGATCCGTCCTCGGCAATCCAGCACTGTGCCAGGTCATCCCCGACAAACTGATCACCGGCCATGGCGGAGGTGGTCTTGCCGCAGCCGCTTGGTGCGGCGCCGATCATCCAGGTTACCCGGTCGCCGGGGCCCTCTATGCCGGTGATGAACATGTGTTCGGCCACCTGTTCCGCCCGTTTTTCATAGACAGAGCGGTCGACAGAGAATCGATGATTGCCTTTTTTCATCAACAGGGTGTTGCCTGCATAGGTGCAGTTAAAACTGTAGGTGGTCAAATGGCTGCGGTCCATAAATACCCTGGCATTGGGCAAATCTTCCGGGCGGTTGAGTCCTTCGCTGTGAATATTGGTGTAGAAATGTCCTAATTTTCCAACTTCTTTATCAAAATCCGAATATACATTCCGGTATAAAATATCGGCACTGTGCAGCACGTAGGTTGAGCTTGATATTTCAACTGCCGGATTGGATGCGGGGGCTCCCACAGGGCCTCTCAAATAAAATCCGATCATCATGATTTTGCCCCGCATGATGCCTGTCATTTTATCTTTGATATCTTCGAAAGCCTCGCTGCGATCTTTGAGTTTTGCCAGCGTATTGACCTCTTCTCCTTCATTGTGAATATAAAAGGTGCGATCGATGATACGACCCTGCTCGTCTTTGAGGTCAAAGTGGATGGTATGCCCTTCCATGGGAAGTTTTGATTCTTCCCCTTTTTTGAGGGAAAGTTCTCTGATAAACTGCCGATCCTCGGCGGATGCCGTATTGATAAACACGCTGTCCGGATTGCAAAGGACAATCGCGTTGGCTATTTTACGCAACACCGACTCATTTTTAATCAGGCTAAGCTTTGATAGGTTGTTTTCATCCAGCCTTTCTTCGATTAATCTTTGTGCGGCTTCGCTGGTTTTGATTGCTCCTAATTCGGTAACGATGTCGATGACGTCCTTTATTGGTCCCATTTAAGTTTCTCCTTTTAAGATAATTTATTCATAAAACTGGTTTCGAAAGTTTCTTCTATAGCTCAATTCATAAGCCACCCCGCCTTGGCGGGATGAGAATTTAAAAAGTTTTACCGTTACCGCGAGGCCATACATTATGGGTGCATATCCGATCGTTGCCGGCGGCTTGTGAATTAAAGAAATCAGCGACCATCAGAAAATGGGCCCGGCCCCTCCAGGGGCCATTATCCATATCCCCAGCTGCTGGTGGTCGCTGATTTCTTTGATTTTAAGGTATCACTATATTTGGATGGGGTCAAAATTTAATACGGGTTATGATCCGTATTCTGTAACGATGATATCCTTCAATTTTCGTTTCGGTACATGGTGTATGCCTTCATCGTCTCGCCAGTACCTGATGCTGTCATTCGGGTCGATGGTTTCCAGGACAACCTGTTCTTTGGGTTTGCCTATGGCAATCACCAACAGAATTTTTAAGTGAGAAGGGATATCTAAACTACTTCGGAGCGTTTTGCGGTTGATCGAGCCGAGCATACACCCACCCAGTCCTTTTTCCCTGGCGGCCAGCGTTATCGTCTGAGCGGCAATGCCATGATCGCATCCGGCATTGTCACTAATGTCGGTGTCTCCCAGAATCACGATGTAGGCTGATGGGCGTTCGCCCTCTTCGGGTCCCGACCAATCCTTCAGATAACCGGCCCATGCCAGACAAGAAAATATTTCGGCGTTTTTTTGAGGATCGCACGAAAGTATATATTTTAGCGGCTGCAGATTAGCTCCAGAAGCGGACATACGGGTAAGATTCACAAATTCTTTGAGGATTTCGGGCGCTATTGCGTGTTCCTGATAAAATCGTCGGCAGCTTCTGTTCTCCTTGACTAATTCTGAAATCATTTTAGCCCTCCTCCAGACAATTGAATTTTTCTTGGCGCGGCATGTGTTGCTGAATCCAGATCGTGACCTTATCAAATTCTTCCTTAAGTTCCTCTAATGCCTTTCCCCGGTGGCTTACGCGGCTTTTTTGTTCCCTGGTCAATTCGGCGAATGTTCGCTTTAATGGCGGATAATAGAAAACCGGATCATAGCCAAAACCATTTTCTCCGGACGGTGCCTCCAAAATTAGGCCCTCGCAGCGTGCTTCGTAGGTCAGGGCCGGACCTGTTGGTACGGCGACAGATATGACACACTCAAAGGCTGCCCGTCGATTGGTTTTGCCGTTCATCTCGGCAAGCAGTTTGGCACATCGCTGTTTGTCACTGGCATTTTCACCGGCATAGCGGGCCGAATAAATACCCGGTGCTCCGTCAAGGACTTCCACGACGAGTCCGGAATCATCCGCCAGAGCCGGCAGACCCAAAACGCGGGATACAAAACTAGCCTTTTTGTAGGCATTCTCTTCAAATGTCCGGCCGTCTTCCACAACCGGTGGAATTGGGCCGAAGTCATTCAGGCTTTTTATGTCTACCGGAAAACCAGCCAGCAGATCTCTGATTTCAGCTGATTTTCCCGGATTGCCGGAGGCAATTACCAGGGTTAACAGATTGTTCATAACATCCCTTCAGCTTAACAATTTAGTGTAAATACTAATCATGCTTTACTCGTTGTAAAGGGTTTAAATTCCTTAAAAAATCTTGGGGGTAGACGGGATCGAAAGTTCAACGGGTCGAGCTTCCATTTAGAGTGTTTGGCAGAATAACGTTCCGTAATAAAAAGATGATATAGCGGTTGTCTATTTAAACCGCTTGACATTATCGAGGATAACTGGTATGACCTCTAACCAGTTAGATTGGAAGGGAGATGCCCATCCG
>JASFSK010000636.1:0-3524 GCA_050114455.1 Desulfobacterales bacterium
CTCCAGCATAAACGTGTAATGGCGCAGGTTGGCCTCCGGATAATTGGCCATCAGGCCAAAGGCGACCAACAGGGGCTGTTTCAATTGATTGGCCTGCACAACGGCATGTTCCAGGGCGTGATTGACCGCGGCCCGCTGAGATTGCTGCATCCAATAAAGAACAAAATCGCCTTTCGTGATGTCAGCATCATTTAATCTTTGTATGCGTGTTGGCTGGATAGACATAAATTTGCTATGATTTGTTTAGACTCTATCCTGCGGCAAGGCACAGGAGGCCGTGAGTTTGGGTGTGAATCTTTCCGGACCGGATATGATCGGCTTGTTGATCGATTTTGCAATTGCCTTGAGCATGCCAAAAAATATCCACTGATGGAATGGATATAAAATATACCAGTATAGAATACCAAACAGTCCCTTGGGGAGAAATCGTGAGAGCATCTGAAGTTCCACCGGGCCATTTGATTGGCCTGTTATTTGGAATTCAAGCAGTGCTTCTCCAGGAGTTTTCATCTCAGCCACCAGCAGTAATCGCCGGGGCGCATCTACCTCCAGAACCCGCCAGAAGTCTAAGGCATCGCCGACACCGATTTCGGACGGATGTCGCCGCCCCCGCCTCAAGCCGACACCGCCAGCCAGCCGGTCCATGATTCCGCGCAATCGCCAGAGAAAATTGCCAAAGTACCAGCCGGTCTTTCCACCAATTTGGGAGACCGGCTGCCAGACCTCATCGGTCTTGGCCTCTATCTGCGCCCGATAGCCGCATTTCATGATGGTCCCGCCGGCCCAATCGGCATCGCCGCAGTGGGCCCACTCCGGATCGAGCAAATCACCGGCATCCATCCAACAGGTGTCCACCTGTTCCTGATTCAGGCGATCCAATGCCAGGCGGATGGCCTCCCGGCAGCTGAGCAATTTTTGGGGGATAATCGACTGGATCCGGTTTTCGGTGCAAACCGCATCGCTCGTCAGTCCCTCGGTTAGCGGCTGGGCAATGGATGCCGGAACCGGGCTGATCAGATGAATCCACAATGCACTCAGGGTCGGCGTAAGAACGGGCACCGGAATGATCAGGCGTTTTGGGAGATGGGCTTCTTCGGCATAAATGTCCAGCAAATCACGATAGGTCAAAATATCGGGACCACCGATGTCATAGGTTTGTCCGCTGGTTTCTTGATGCTCGAGACAGCCGATCAGATATGTGATGACATTGCGAATGGCGATGGGCTGATTCAAGGAACGCACCCAGCGGGGCGTTGTCATGGCGGGTAGACGTTCTACCAGATAACGCAGGATCTCGAAGGAAGCGCTGCCGGAACCCAGGATCATCGGTGTTCTCAAATCTGTGGTGGGAACCGGTCCGGACTGAAGAATGTCAGCAACCTCTATGCGTGACTTTAGATGCTTACTCAAACTTCCATCTCTGGCTTCCGCCAGCCCACCGAGGTAAATGATCCTTTCCACTCCTGCAGCGGTGGCCGCTGCAACCATATTGCGGGCGGCACGGCGATCGGCCTCAACAAATTTTTCCTTCTGGGCAATCATGGAATGAACCAGATAATAGGCCACCCGGCACCCGGAAGCTGCTTGATTGAGGGATTCAAGGTCCAAAACATCCCCTTGAACCAACTCAACTCGACTGTCTCCGGCCCAGGGCCGGCAGCCCATTTTCACCAGGTTCCGTCCCATAGCCCGTACCTGATAGCCGGCATCGAGCAATGCCGGTATGAGTCTTCCGCCGACGTACCCGGTTGCCCCGGTCACCAGGATGGGTTCCGATTTCATGGACGACTTTTCCTTTCTTGGATCGGTGATAAATCAGCGGCCACCAGCAGAAGCTGGGGGTATGGGGTTGGCCCCTGGAAGGAACCCGGGACCACCTTGCTGCTGGTGGCCGCCGATTTATAAACCGTATATCAGTTGGTCATCAACAAAGCAATTAGTTTTCTTCGAGATGGCCACGCTCGTTGGTGAGAGTCAATGGCAGGCAATTTGGCTGGTTTTTATGTTTGATGGTATTTCAATGGGAAAACACGCGGTCCCGGCTTAGACATGATATCAGCGATTGGCTCGAGGGTGTCAAGTCGTCAACCCACTGGCAACTTGACCGATGGTATGGTAGGACTTAATATAGCTTAAATTTAAATTTTCAGGGATTGACCAAAAGCACAGTGGCGGCGTGCTTCGCGGTTCGTCGGTCACATTAATTCGCCGACAGATACTTCTAGTGCGCGGCTGACAGGTTGAACGAAGAAAAGAATTAAATTTACATGGCATAAGGGGACAATCATGAAAAAGGCTCGAAAAATTCTTGTTGTTGCGTTCGTATTAAAAGTCTGCTTAACTTTAGTATTTTGGTCAAATATGACTTCGGCAACGATGGAACCTGCCGAGCATATGCTAATTGATTTCAAAAATGCCGATGAAAGAGAAAATTGGCAGATGATCAATGATGATGTCATGGGGGGTGTTTCCCGAAGCGAGATCATCTTCAATGATACCGGCACAGCCACTTTTCAGGGAAGAATTTCTCTGGAAAACAACGGTGGATTTGCCTCGACTCGAAGAAAACCACACTCATATGGACTTGACGGCTTTATTGGCCTTCATGTGCGTATACGAGGCGATGGCAAAGAATATCAGCTTCGAGTGAGAACGGATAATCGTTTTGACGGCATCTCATACCGGTACCGATTTGCGACTCAACCTGAAATATGGCTGAATATCCGTGTTCCTTTCAGCAAGTTCGTTCCGACCTTTCGGGGGCGCATTCTAAGCAATGTATCGCCCATCTCGCCTGACCAGATCCAGCAGGTCGGATTTCTGATAGCCGATAAGCAGGCCGGCAATTTTCGCCTTGAGATTGACTGGATAAAAGCATATAAATAGCCAATTCATCTGAATTAGAATAGCGTCTAGACTCTACGATCTAAAATTACACTATCGTTGCCAATCAGCCGACCTGAAAAATCGGGCGCCCGAATAGCAACGTTTCACATACTTCCAACCATAACCAACGATTCGGCTTCTTATCCGGACTACCGATTTCAACCGTGGGTGTACCATTTAATGATATAGCCTTTTCTGATTCAACACGGGAAACACTTTTTTCAATTATGGCACTTATTCTCATCTCCTCTGAAGCTACAACATATCGGGTAAAATCAATAAATTAATATCAATGCGGCTCACGGGCTGAGAAAACAACGTCGTTGTGATCTGCAACCACCGCATGCATGAAACAAGAACAGCAAAACAAAAAAAGGAGAAGATAATGAAAGATCGATGTCGATTGAGTCATGCCCACTGGTTGAAAAGTTTTATAACGACGGTTTTATCTCTCTTTACAATCACTGCATTTTGCAGTGCCGGATCCGAAAAAGATGTGACCACAGAAGAAATCATCGACATTCTCAAGGAAAAAGGCATTATCACAGATCAAGAACATGAAAACCTTATGAAAAAAGCCGATGAAGAGAAAAAGAAGGAAGAACCAGCAGCAATTACATCACTTTCATGGAGCGGTC
>JASFSK010000637.1:0-3520 GCA_050114455.1 Desulfobacterales bacterium
GTATGGGAGTCCGATCCACCTGCGGGCATTTCACTCGCCCATGACAACCGTTACTGTCTGGTTGCAGCCGCATCCCGCCCCCTGGGATGTGATCTGGCCCCGGTTACCCATCGCACACCGCAGCAATGGGAAGGGCTATTGGGACCATTCGGTAGAGATTTGATTGATGGGCAGCCGGCAGGCGATGAGCTCAATCGTCGTGGCTCAGCGCTTTGGGCGGCCAGAGAAGTATTGCAGAAGTTGAATGTGAACAAGCCGCTATCCATCGAATTTGAAATCCCGGCCGATGACAGCATCCTGTTTGCATGCACCACGAATCAGGGATTGATCAAAATTCTCACCTTGCGGACTGTGCTAACCCGCGGCAGGGAACGGGTGCTGGCTATGTCCGTAACCGATTCCCCAGCAGCGTTGACCGCCGATGAAGCACCGGCAGTCGATTACCCGGGGTATGGCGCCCTGTTTAATCGACAGCATTATAAAATTATCGAGGGTGGCCCTCAGGGACAAGGTATCTTCGTTTATCGCTTTCCGGTCACCTTCATGCCGGCGGGCCAACTGAGCCGGCACGTGTATTATTCCCATTACTTGTTTTGGGCCGGTGAGGCCCGGGAAGCCTCGGCCTGGCCGGTGCTAAAAAAAATAGCCGATCAGTTTGCAACCGGTCAGTGGGGTGGGGTCACCAATTTTGCCGATCTGAAAATTCTGGGAGAGGCAACGACTCACGACTTGATCGAAGTCTGGCTTTGGGCCTCATCTAATGGCGGTCCGCAGAATTCGGTGCTAGATTTGACATTTGATTTCCGCAAGGTGCTGCCGACCGGTGGCTACGAACGGCTGGCATGGCTGGATCAACAGACCACCTGGGTCAGACTTCTCGATCATGGGGTCGCCAGGGTGGAACCCTATCCAGATTATTACGGGACCTTCTTAAATGACATGCTGCCAAAATATGAAGCTCCTAATACACCGGAGCCGCTTTTGGAACCGTTGAAAGCTTTATTCGAGCATGAGGATGAACGCTATCAATATCGCGCACCGGCCGGACCCATTGTGGAACCGGCACTACTCAGCCAGCAGATGGAAACTTCTTTGGAGGATGCCAATATTGTCGGCAATATCTATTTCGCTAACTATTATGCCTGGCAGGGCAGGGTGCGTGATCGTTATTTTTATGAACTCATTCCGGAATATTTCCAGGGTACCGGAGATAAGGGAGAGTTAATCTGCCTGAACTGCCGGGTGGACCACCTGCGGGAGGCCATGCCCTTTGACCGTATCGAGGTGCGCATGGCGTTAAAAGCCCTTAAAACGTGCCATGCGACCCTTTACTTTGAGTACTTTAAATCCGATCCCGACGGTCGCCCGTTGAAACTGGCCACCGGAAAACAGGAAGTGGTCTGGGTGCGGCGGGATGCCCACAAAAATCCGGTACCCCATCCCTTTCCATCAGCTGTTCAGGGGGCCTTACAGAAGGCCATCGTGGATCAATATCCCAATTGAGAGGAATTCAAGATACTTTTCGATTTAGGTCGGTAAACTAGATCGTGACAACTTTGAGTAAATTTTGTGGTAGCGGTTAGAACAAACTTAATTGCCGTCCGCCCTTGGTGAGAGATCGATAATCCAGATCAAAAAAACGCAGGACCATATCCGCAATGGGCGCAAGCTGTTTTTCATTGTAATGGTCGTAGTCATAGGGCGCTCCCGACCGCTTCTGGATCGGTTCGGGACCGGCTGTCGTTATGACGTAACTGACAATTTTTCCATCCAACTGGTCGAGCATCCGGGCTGCGCGAACATGCGGCGGAACATTTTTGGTGTATTCTTCCAACTGTTTGCTGATTCCTTTTTTGTAAACCAGCTTGTCGTCCAACTGCCTTTCGTAGAGCTGCGCGTGGCGACGGCGGACCAAATCACAGAGCTCATTCTGAAGGTTTGACGGCTCCGCTTCCTGAAAGAGCAATTTGAAAAGATCCGCCTGAAAATCTTTTGCCAGCGGCGTCCAGTCGCGTCGGGTTGATTCCATTCCTGCAAAATATAGCTCAGGAGTTCCGATTTCGTTAATGAACAAACCGGCATAGCGTTTTTTTGATCCCGTATCCCGTCCACGAATGGTGGGCATGAAAAAATGGACAAATAATTTTTCAAATTCGATATCAAGCTTGCTGGCCACGCTAAAGCGATGCTCCAATTCTGCGTTCAGGTAGCGATTGAGCTTTTCCGCCAGCCGCAGCCCAATCTGGTTGATGGCTTTTGGCTGACCGCTTCCAAAATTTATAAATAGCGAGTCTGTATCTCCATAGATCACCTGATAACCCTCTTTTTCAATGAATTCGAGTGAAAAGGTCAAAATCCAGTGACCGATGCGGGTAATCGTGCCAGCAATGCGGGGATCGAAAAATCGACAACCGGGGGTACCCAAAACACCGTAAAATGAATTCATGATAATTTTCACAGCCTGGGACAGGGTGGCATCTTTCAACTGTTTCGCCGTTTCCCGCTCCTGCCAGAGGTCTTCGATAATCGAGGGTAGAATTGCGAAATTTTCTGCAAATTTGAGACCGGCAGGACCTTTTATGATTCGGCCCCGTACCTTCGGGTCGCTGGTTCCTGGGTTATCCGCCAAATTATGCAGAATGACGTTGGCAGCCAGGGGATCGATGCGAAACGTGCGGATGATACTGGGATAAAGACTTTTAAAGTCAAATATGGCTATGTTTCGGTAGAATCCGGGCGTACTTTCAAGCACCAGGCCGCCGGGTGCTGCCCCGCCGACAGCGGTTGGCTGAGAATTGGTATCCGCAACAAAACCCCGGCGGTGCAAGCGCGGTAGATATAAAAAATCAAAGGCCGCTACGCTGCCGCCGACACGGTCCAGCGCCAGTCCCGTCAACTGCGATTTTCTGACGGCAAGTTGGGCCAGATTCAGTGCAGCAAAGATTTCGTAAACCAGTTTTGCATCTTCCAGATTATAATCAGCAAGACCGATCTTGTCGGTATTGAAAAGATGGGTTATTTCTGCCGCTTTTTCGCTGCCTGATTTTTCGATCAGTTTGGTTCGCCCCAGCACATTCTGGGCAACAGTCGCCAGGGAATAATCTTCGGTCTGAACATAGGCGCTTCGGACCATATTGATGCCGTCGAGTGCAGCCCGGCCGGGTATGCGAGCGGTCCATTGATTAAAAAACGAGCCGGGGGCCAACAGCTCTGCCGGGCCATCGGTCCCAATGTCAAATTTTAGGCCCAAGGCGGTGCATTTGCGGGACAGCCACTGTAAATCGAAGCCAACCAGGTTCCAGCCGATAAAGGCATCCGGATCATAGTCGCCGACCACGCGGAAAAATTCGAGCAGCAGTTCTCGTTCGGTAGAATAGGGTTGATAGGCTCCTTTCTCGTTTTCAGATTTCGGATCGACCATAAGGACTGTGTTCAAGTTATCGCCATAAACGGCGATGGAATACAGATCCAGCTCCAGTGAACATTCGATATCAATGGAAAGCAGTCTCAATTCCGGGGT
>JASFSK010000638.1:0-3514 GCA_050114455.1 Desulfobacterales bacterium
GGTTGGCTCGCAATGGCAATTTTTGAATTCCGGGCAGTCGCCGGCCAATCAAGCACCCTGCATCAATTCGAAGCTATACTTTCAAACATTAAGAGAGATTTTCAATTTTTGCAACCCGATAGGCGGAAATTGTTAGAGCGTTTGAAATATAGCGGCTGGGGTGTGTTCCCATTTCAAATAACCCTGCAAAAACTGCTGATAGCGGAAAGTTATTTTACCAAACGCTCTATTTAGTCGGCATCGACGGGGCCGGAGATGACGGAGGTCTCTTGAAAATGTCGCTTCGCTGCTGGTGGTCGCTGATTTTTTCAACGGATCGCATTGATTGGTTGGAAATGATCAGGCGTCTTGTAAACTCCTAGACGATGGTGGGCGACGATCGGAGCGATGCAATCGGTTGAGCCATCGGACGTGTTTTAGAAGGCAGGTGGCGTCTTCGTTTAACACGGCTGTTATACTTCTGGATCCGACCGAAATTGAGACGGATGTCAATCCGAGGATACCGAATACTTTAGGTAAGGTGCTTAATCTATTTTTCCTTAAATTCAGGAGTCGCTGGATAGAAGTTTTTTTTTGATGTTTTGAAACCATCCTTTTTCTGAATTGCGAATGATGCAAGCTTGTTTGAGGACGTTCACAAATTCCGGGTTCTTGTTCTTAAAGGCGATAATTCTATCAATTGAAAGGACATTGTCCAGATTCGGCGGCTCCAATTCGATATCAGACTCCCTATTAACCGATTCCATTGTAATCGCAATGGCATAGATCGCTACTTTTTCGGCTAATTCTTTTGAACTGTATTCAACATTCTCCCCGTTATTGTATCTCGCTATTTCATAGACGCAAGCTATCAAAACCGGGTCGCCGATATCCTGGGGGTTTTTACATTCTTGAAGGTCGAAGTTGGTGTCGAGAAAATCATCCGCCAGTGCCTGTAAAATCATTATCCATTCATTATTTAAATTTTGCGGCAAAACCGCATTGGGCCCGAAGGATAGTACTTCATTGTTGAACCGGGTTAACATTGCTTCTATCCCTTTAAAATTACCTCACACAATTTTAGCGTAATCAACACTATCAATTCATACCACCTGTCAGTAAGATCAGTGATCGGCTGATGCAAACACACACTATCATGCTTGCAGCGATTCCGCAACCAGTTCTACGATACGCTTAACTTCAGCACCCAAATCATAGACCTTGCATAAGTCGCGAATCTAAGTCATGCAGTTGAAGCAATTGGTGACCACAATTTTTGTGCCGGTCTGCCGAGCTATTTTTCTACCTCCCAACGCACAGAAACCTGTTTTACTTTTTTGATTGGGTTCGATTCGCAATTATTTTTTGAATCTCGCCGCTAATATATTCGCCCAAAGATTCCGCTTTGGCGGTTGTAAGGGCTGGAATCCCGGTAGACAGGCGTTCAATTTTGGCTTCATCAATATCCGTAAGCTTATTCACCAGGAAAGTGTCGACTTCACCGTCATCCAATAAAAACCCGCAGGCGCCGATGGCGCCGATAAATTGGTCGGCAACAAACACCGGCACAACCATCTTGACAAGGCCGGCATCGCATTCCTCGATGACGGTCTTCCTTGTCCGCATGGCTTGCATGGCAATATTCATATGGGCCGGAGCGCAGATAAAGCTCTGCCCCTTGTCGGTGGCTTTAATTGCCGGGCATAATCGGTTGGCCCAATTTTTACACTCCGAAATACGATAGCCTTCGACGTTAAACACGTTGGCATCCAACCCGGAGCGTCTATGTATTTCTTCCTCCAGGGCTGTCCATGTTTCCTCGGATGCAATGTCAGTCAGTTTCATCTTTGTACTCCCTCGATATTGCTCGTTTTAAACCATTTTTCGAGCCGCCTTAAGCCTTCTTTGGTTGATATTGCCGGTTGATATCCTAGATCTTTTTTTGCAGCACTTATATCAAACCAGTGAGATTTGGCAACCGCATCGGCAAGAAAGCGGGTCATGGGCGGTTCACCTGGGAGGTGAAGGATGCGGTAAAGAGATTCCATGATCGCGCCAAGCCTCCAGGCGGTTGGGTATGAAATGGTGCCCGTCACCGGCGGGAGACCGGCGGCAGCCAGAATGGCATCGATCATCTCCCAGGCCGCTATCGGCTCATCTTGGGTGATAAAATAAATGCTGCCGGATATTTCAGGTTTTATGGTCAATGTGTCAGCTGCATTTAGGTGGGCGTCAACCGCATTATCGACATAGGTGGTATCAACCATATTGGTGCCGTCACCGATTCGTTTCAGCTTCTTTGCCCGGGCGATGAGCCGCGGCGCAAAGTGAGGATCCCCCGGACCCCAAATTTGATGGGGCCTTAATATGACTGTACGCAAGCGCGTGCTGGTTGCTTTGCGTACCAGCTGTTCGGCCATGGCTTTGGTTTGAGGGTAAAAGGCATTGAACTTGACGGGGTAGGGTGCCGACTCGTTAACGCCCTGTATGTCGGTGCCGTCGAAAACAACGCTGGGCGTGCTGGTATAAACAAGGTTAGCAACATTGTTGCGGGTGCATCCGTCAATCACATTTTGAGTGCCGATCACATTGGTTTTATAATAATCCCGGTATGTTCCCCAAGGCGGCGGCTTGGCAGCGACATGGAAGACAAGCGCAACGCCTTGGCAGGCCCGTGCGACGGTTTGGCTGTCGGCGATGTCGCCCGGGATCTGTTCGACACCCACATCCGCAAGTTTTGGGTAATGGTTGCGGGCCAGGCTGCGAACGGCAGCGCCGCGTTCGACCAGACGTTTGATGAGCGCGCTGCCGAGAAACCCGCCGCCGCCGGTCACCAGTACTTTAGATTGGGAAGTTGCTTTAGCGGTTGATGGTTGATTCATTTTAATTGACTCTTTAGTTTTTTTTCAGCCCATATTGCCAGTTTTTCTCGAAATATTTTAGAATTATGGCGGATGTCAACGGGAAAAGCCTTGTGGAACAATACCGTCTGAATCCTTTTTGTTAACTGGTTGGCTTTCGCCATGGCGAGCAGCTCCCCTTTCAGCGAATGAAGGCTTGGGCGGGACTTTGTTTTTTCCAGTTCGACAATGATAACCGGTCGCTGTTGTATCCTGGGGCCAATGCCCACCAGTGCGCTGCGAAATACCAGGGGGTGATTGTTGAAGATGGCCTCACAGGGTATGGTAAAAAGGGTTGCTTGGGCAGAAATGACACGATGGCTTTTGCGTCCGCAAAACCAAAGGCGCCCCTTTTCATCCATCCAACCCAGATCTCCCATCCGATGCCATATGTCATTGCCTTCTCTAATTTTTGAAAGGGCATCGGCTGTTGGATTTTCGAAATACATGCGACTGACCAGAGGCCCTTTCACCGTAATTTCGCCGATTTCGCCGCGAGCGACGGCCAAATCATCCGACCAGGCGCCAATTGAGTCATCACTGATTTTGATAATCTGAATGGCAATATTGTTGATCGGCCGGCCGATGCATATCCCGTGGCCTTTGTCACTAAGTTGACGGGTTTCGGTTAGAAT
>JASFSK010000639.1:0-3507 GCA_050114455.1 Desulfobacterales bacterium
TATTTCCATCTGCGGCGAGCTCTTCAATTTGCCGCATATCATTGATCCCGCATATTCCTTTAAGTCCGCTTTGCTGGTTCAACATCGATTCGATCTCTTGTGGTGAGTCGCCGGTCAAACGGCCTAAGTAGAATATAATGGCCGGATCCAAATCGCCCGAGCGGGTGCCCATGACCAATCCCTCCAGGGGGGTCATGCCCATGGAGGTGTCGACACTCTTGCCAGCTTTTATCGCGGTGACACTGGCACCGTTTCCCAGGTGAAGCGTAATCAAATTCAAAGACGCCAGGGGCCGTTTTAAATGTATGGCGGCTTGTTTGGCGACATAGAAATGAGATGTGCCGTGAAAACCATAGCGGCGAACGCCATGATCGGCATACAGGTCTTCAGGCAGCGCGTAGCGAGCCGCGTGTGATGGAATTGACTGATGAAATGCGGTATCAAAAACGGCCACCTGCGGCACATGCCGGGCCGACGCCAATGCGACTTCAATTCCAAGAAGATTTGCAGGGTTGTGCAAGGGTGCTAAAGGGATCAGGCCACGGATGGCTTGGATGACTTCCGAATCAATGAGGGTCGGTTGGCGAAATTTTTCGCCGCCGTGAACCACGCGGTGACCGATGCCGGATAATTCACCGGGATCACTGAGAACACCGCTTTTCTCCAGAACCCGCCCGATGAGCTCAAAGCCCGCCTGATGATTTTCAGCCGGTTGGGCTTTAGTCAACTCTTGCTTTTCGCTTTGCCCGCTGCGGGTCCAATGCGTCAAACAGCTCCCGACCTCGCCGATCTGTTCCAACAGACCGGCAGCCAATACACTTTTATCGACCATGTCGAAAAGTTGATACTTAATCGAAGAACTGCCGGAATTTATCACCAGAATTTTATGTTGCATCAGATTTTACGGCACCTCAGTAGTTCTGAATTTATGTCCTCTGCCACCCCTGCCTGGGCCTGAATCGCGGTGATGGCCACCGTGTTGACGATGTCGGATATGGTGCAACCCCGACTCAGATCGTTCACCGGTTTGTTTAATCCTTGCAACACCGGTCCTATGGCGACCGCATCGGCAGAACGTTGAACCGCCTTGTAAAGGTTGTTGCCGGTGTTCAGGTCAGGAAAGATGAAAACCGTTGCATGACCGGCCACTTCGCTTTGCGGCAATTTGGTTTTTGCGACTCCGGCATCGACAGCCGCATCGTACTGAATCGGACCTTCGATTTTCAAATCAGGCCGCTTTTCTTTGACGAGCCGGGTGGCTTCACGCACCTTATCGACATCCCTGCCTTTGCCGGATTTTCCGGTTGAATATGAGCACATGGCAACTCGAGGCTCTATGCCGTAAATCATAGCGGTTTCAGCCGAGCTGACGGCAATGTCCGCCAATTGCGCGGCACTGGGATCGGGGTTTACCGCGCAGTCTCCATACACAAGCACGCGGTCTGACAGACACATCAGAAATACACTGGAGACGATGGCAACTCCCTTTCGAGTGCGAATAATCTGTAGTGCCGGTCGGATGGTTTCGCCGGTGGTATGAACAGCACCCGACACCATACCATCAGCGGCTCCCTTGTAAACCATCATCGTTCCGAAATAGCTTGGATCGGTCAAGGTGTCCTGGGCCATCTTTTCAGAAATTCCCTTGTGTTTGCGCATCTCGTAATAGATCTCCGCATATTCCTCGAGAAGATCCGATCGCATGGGATCGACAATGTTGATTTCATTCAGTTTGAGTCCAAGTCCGCTTATTTTCTGCCGTATCTCTTCCGGTTTGCCCAACAAGGTAATATCGACAACCTGGCGCCGCAATAGGATCTCACTGGCCTGCAGGATGCGCCTTTCAGATCCTTCGGGCAGAACAATGTGCTGCTGATGGGCAGCTTTCGCCCGTTGAATGAGATTGTATTCAAACATGATTGGTGTCACGCTCGATGAATGAACCACTTCAATATGGTCCTCAATCTCCGGTAAATTCACATGGGCTTCAAATAGCCCTATCGCGGTAGCAATTTTTCGCTCGTTTTGCGGTGTGAGGGCCGCTCTCACCGACCCGGCTTTAATTGCAGTTGTGTATGTATCAAAGTCGACGCTGAAGATAGGTATCGGCCACGTTTTTTTAGTGCCTTCGATGAGTCTTTGTACCTGGGGTTCGATGGGCAACCCGCCGGTTAACAAAAGACCAGAAATATTCGGATAGGTTTCAGAAATTGTCGCTGCCAGGCTTCCCATGATTACATCGGAGCGATCGCCGGGGGTGATGATGAGGGTGCCATCGCCGATATAGTCCAGAAAGTGCGGCAAATTCATCGCTGCTATCTTAATGTCGAGTACTTCGCGCTTCAGGCTATCCGGATCGCCCTGCAAGAGGCGGCCATTCAGGTTTGCGGCGATCTCCTCAACAGTTGGTTTGCCCAGCAGGGGCTCCTCGGGCAGGATATACACCGGCTCGTCAACGATTGCTTCCCCTCTAAGTCGTGAACTTATCAGATCAACACTCTGCGATTCTGCACGATTTACCAGGATTGATAAGATGGTACAGCCCTCACCGTCAAAAGCGTCGCGGGCAAAACGAATGGCATGCAAGATTTCCCCCGGCGATTTACCATATCCATTTACTACCGCTATGATCGGACATCCGATATTGTTGGCGACCCCGGCATTAAAGTCGAACTCGAAAGCCGTGGTTACCCCCGTGTAATCCGTGCCTTCGCACAGCACAAAATCACATCGTTCCTCTAAATCTTTATATTTTTCGAGAATGAATTTAAAGAGTAATTCTTGTTGTCCATTGGAGATCATGATCCGAGCATCTTCGTGTTTGCATGCATACATGTCCTCATATGCAAACTTTAAATTGTAACGGTTCCGGATCAGCTGGATGTTATTGTCGTGTTGCCCATCGGGAATAACCGGCCGAAAGTATCCGATGTTATTCAACCGTCTGGAGAGCAGCTCCATAAAGCCGAGCGCTACGACGGATTTGCCTCCGCTCGGTTCCAAAGTTGCAATGAATAAACTCTTGGACATGCTGCAGCCTCATAGCAATGAACCAAATAGTCATAAAAGGAAGAAGATAATCATTGGTATGACCTTATATCATGATGATCCCGAATGCAACCTCTGTGAAGGCTGTATCTAGAGACCACTTTTCGGATTGAAAGAAATAAATCAAATGACAAGAGAAGTATTGACATCTCCAGAAGATATGATTAAGCTACCATGATAACACTGATTTTCAATTTTTCCACCACTTACTCAGAAAGGAGACTCAAAATGAAGAAAAAAGCCGTTTTTAGTTTAGTTAAGAGTACACAAAACCTTAAGATTATTCCTTTAATGCTGATCTTTGGCATGATTTTGACAGGATTGATCGCCCCCCAGGCTTCGGCCTTTGAGATTATCACGGAAGAGGACATCGTCCAGAAGACGGTCGAAAAAACCGATTTTATCAAAATGGCCGACAATTTTATTGTTTTGATGGACACCTCCCAATCCATGAACCAC
>JASFSK010000640.1:0-3503 GCA_050114455.1 Desulfobacterales bacterium
AATGGAAATTCGTCGCGGCTCATAGCCAGAAAGTCCACTGCCATTTGCAAATGCCGGGCATCGTAATTGTGGATTCCCCTGAGGGTCAGCCGGCGCCACACAATATCGCAGGCATCATAGGTGAAGTCTGCCCCCGGAGAAGAATTGCCGATTTCCACGTATCGGCCGCCCGTTCTCAAGCATTTCAACCCTGGAGGAATAAGATTTGGAATCCCGGCGACTTCCAGGACACAATCTACGCCAAAACCTTCTGTCAAATCGCGCACGGCCCGAATGATCTCATCATCGGACATCTGCTTGACATTTAGCGTGTCCGTTGCGCCAAATGACTTGATCGATTCCAGGCGATGATCCAAAATATCGCTGACGATGATACAGCGGCAGCCATAGTGCCGGGCCAGTGCAGCAGCATAGAACCCCAGCGCTCCAGCTCCCTGAATCAATACATTCTCAAATGGCCTGACGGCGGCGGCCTCCCAGCCGGCAACCACCGTTGCCAGCGCACAGTTGGCCGGTGCGACCTCTTCATCGGTTAAATGGTCGGGTATCTTGACCACGCAGGTTCCGGGTGTAATATAACAGTACTCGGCGAAACCACCGATAAAATGGGGTGGGTTTTCACAACTGTCATGCCCGTATTTTTTGAGATGTCGGCACTTCATCATCAATTCTTTTTCGCGACAGTAATAGCACTTGCCGCAATTGTCCATGATGGTCCAGGTAATCCGGTCACCCACCTTCAGCGGCTGATCACCGGAATCAAAGCTGACCCCTTCTCCGAGTTCCATAATTTTGCCCACTATTTCATGGCCGAGAATGACCGGGGTCGGAGAGGCCCTGCGACCCGTCCATGAGTGAACATCCGATCCACAAATCGTGCAGCAGGTAACCTTGACCAAAATACAGCCATTTTCCACCCTGGGAAGCGGATATTCTTTTATTTCTAAATCATTGCCGGCAGCCGTCATCACGGCGGCCTTTGCGGTTTTTGTCATTTTTAAAGTCCTCGCTCTATTCCGACCGGTAATATGCGAAGCATACATTAATTTATCGGCCGGAATTTATTTTAAGCTACAGATCTTCGGTATTTCAAAAACAATTTACAATCACGAATGCGCTATTTTAGGGGCGGATAAATTAAAACTCCGTTTCGATTAGCTCAGGCAAATCCTTGACACTCTCAATCACATGGGTATGCCAGTATTTGCCCCAGGCAGTCACCGGACGGGGTCCGCTGAGCACTCCGACGACACCCCGGCATCCGGCATTGCGGCCTTCGAGCATGTCCGCCGGTGTGTCACCGATTTTGATAACCTCCTGAACATTCTGGATGTCCAGTTTTTCCATAGCATAAAAGATCATAAAGGGCGCCGGCCGGCCCCGTTCCCCGGAAACACACTGAACGTGAACCGAACAGTCGACCAGACCGTCTCTCACCCACCCGAGCCCGTCCATGATCGCGTCGGTAATTTTCCCGTGAAACCCGGTATCGGTCGCCACCTTGATGCCGTGATCGTGGCACCAGCGAAACGTATCCGACGCGCCCTCAACTTCCCTGACTTCGGTTCGATAATGGGCGATCATGAGTTCTTCATACCGGTCAAATACTTTTTTGGCCAGGTCATAGGTTTGAGGATCCTGGATTTTTTCAAAATCCTTAAAATCGATTTTTTGCCCCTGGGATCTGGCAATTAGAAACTGATAAAGATGAATTTTATTGGTCCCCATGTGGAGTAAAATCTCATCAGGAGTTGTATCTAAATCATATTCTGCTGCTGCTTTGTAAAGGCAATCCCGCACGCCCGTATCGTCGTAAACCGTGGTCCCGGACAAATCAAACATAACCATGCTGATTTTTCCCATCTGGCTAGCCTCCTTTGAAATATCATTTGGCCCTCAAGGCCAGTTTTCTGTCAAAATGTTATTTTAGGCAGTTAGATTGATATTCAACCAGATCATCAGTCCACTCCATGGCATTCAGAATCCGGCTGAGGTCTTTTGGAGAAAACGGCAAATCGCTAAAAATTCTATCTTCCAAGAGTTTTGTTTTTTTCCAAAGAAGATGGATTCGCTGTCGATGTTCTGGTTTCTTCGCATATCTTTCCAGGATATAGTCCAGCCGTTGGTCAAGATCGACGATGTCATCGTGTAAAACCCGCTTGTCTGCATAGTTGAGAATATCGGCATCCACTGGGGTCTTGGCGGCGTTATAGATATCCAGCACCACGTGCTGCCTGACAAGATCGCCGACTTCCGGATAGCCCCGGTCGCTTAGAAACTGGCCACCGGTAATGGCATGATCCTCACCCGTAATAAAACTTCTGGTTTTGGTGATATCGTGCAGCAGGGCGGCGGACCGAATCAAATCGGCGTTGAGGTGAGTGTGGCAGCCAATCAGATGATCCGTGAGATAAGCAGCCACTCGGCAAACTTGCATGGAGTGGGCCACGATGTGTTCCATCATCTCCATTTCACACATCATTTGATAGCATTCGGCTTTAGTGGGAACTTGAAAATTCATCGTTTAATAAAACTCCCGAATTGTGAAACTGCTGTCACGCTGTTTGGAGACTCGATCTTATGGTTGAATTGCCTTAATTATCATAGATTGACAAATTTTATACAACCGATTAATTGTAAAAAAGAATACCGGCTCACAGGAAAAGGAGTTCAACGTTGAAAGTCGTGATAATCAGAAATGTGCCATCAAAGACAAAAAAATTGATGGCTGCGCAATTTCCGGCGAATTGGGACATCGTTACCGTCCCCCCCGATGAATTAGAATATACAATTGGCGATGCCGATGCAATCATCCCCGAGGGCACCAATGTCGACTGCCGCACCCTGGCGCTCGCTCCCGGTTTGAAAATAATCCAAACCGGCGCCGGATACGACAATGTCGATATCGACGCTTGCACCGAAAGCGGCATATATGTTGCCAGCGCTGGGGGGATTAACGCCCGGACCGTGGCGGAACATGTCTTCGCTTTAATCCTGGCCTGGCATAAAAACATCATTGGATTGGACGCGGCGCTGAAGAACGGTCAATTCAACGTTGATTACATCGGCGCTGAGCTTTCATCGAAAGTGATCGGGGTGGTGGGGCTTGGCAATATCGGCCGGGCGGTTTGCCGGTTGGCAGCGGCATTCGATATGAAAATACTAGTTTATCATCACTGCCGCACGAAACCTGAATCCGACACCGATAGGGTCGATTTGAACACCCTTCTTGGCCAATCAGACATTATCACGCTGCACGTGGCCCTCAACAGTCAAACCCGCCATTTGATTGGCCAAAATGAGTTCAAGTTGATGAAAAAGGATGCTTTTTTCATTAATACCGCCAGGGGCGGCCTGGTCGATGAGGCCGCCATGATCGAATCTTTGCGTAAAAAGCAAATTGGCGGCGCCGGCCTGGACGTATATGAAACCGAACCACTGCCCGCCGAAAGTCCGTTGCGCAAGCTGGAAAATGTGATCCTGTCACCTCACAGTGCCGGTGA
>JASFSK010000641.1:0-3503 GCA_050114455.1 Desulfobacterales bacterium
CCTCATCTTCTAAACGACTTCTTGGCACACTAAGTTTTGAACAACATACTGTTTTTAGAGGTGTCAAATGCTTGATATATAAAAGTACTGAAGGCCAATGAGCCGGGAATGATGATATCGCAAATTTTTATGGTCATTGATAAATGATGGACACATCTTAAGAGCAGGGTAAAACCACTCGCCAGAAGGTGTCCATGAAGAAAAATCAGAAGCCAAAACGAAAACAATATACCAAGGAATTCAAGGAAGAGGCTGTAAAGCTGGTTACGGATCAGGGTTATGCTCTGCGGTATTTGTCAAATAAGAAAAGCCCCCACTGCTTGTGGAGACTTTTTAAATGGTTTGAAAAGGACCGGAGGCGTCTGTCGACCCTATATTCCATAGAGCTACCCGGATCATGCTGCCTACGTTTACATTTTAAAGTTCGGATAATCAAATGCGTGACAGTTGGCACAAAGATGCTGACGCGCCTCATGCTCTCCGTGACACTCCATACAGGGAACATCCGTACCGTAATGAAGGCTGTCATGGGGATTCATCCAGTTTTCGTTTCCGGGTCTGGATGTTGCCTCCATCATCTCATCGGCGTCATGACAATCCAGGCAGACAAAGTCATCAGGGATGCCTTTTCCTTCTGCATTGCCATGGCAAACGTCACAGGCCTCATCCTCGTAATATTCCGCGTGATAACTCCTACCTTTGATATCACCAAATTGTTTCAGGGTATCGCCGGCCATTGCCAATCCGCCGAGGAACAGTGTTGCTGCAATGATCAATAATTTTGTTTGAAGTTTCATAAAATCTCCTTTTCAACACGCATTATGATTTCATCATTGTTCTTGCGGCAGTCATGCCCATCACCATGCATTCGGGAATCGCACAGCTTCCCAGGCGGCTGACGCCGTGAATTCCGCCGACCACCTCGCCGGCGGCAAAAAGCCCGGGGATCGGCTTCCAATCTGACGAACGCACCACACGGGCCTCAACGTTAACTTTGGCCCCGCCCTGGCAGTAATGGACCTTGGGCCAGTTCCGGACAACGACATAGGGCGATTCAATATATTTCCCCTTTATCGTCTGCATGGGTTTTCCGAACTGCTTGTCTTCCCCGGCCTTCACATAACCGTTATATTCTTCAATCTGTTCTTTGAGTGGTTTGAGCGGCACGTTGAAATATTTGGCAAGTTCCTTTAAGGTATCAAATTGCCAGCCGACCTTATACCGCAGCACTTTTTTCAAGTTTGGGTGCTCTGCGGCATGCTTGTAGGTCGTGATGGTGAGCGGCGGCAGAGGCTTCCCATCATCATCCCGGCAGGCCAGCTGGGCATCCGCACGGGTTTTTCGGTCGGCAATCTCGTTCATGAACCGCCGGCCTGTCTTCGGGAAAATAGAGATGGAATGGGGGAAGTTAAAGATACAATAGTTGGATACATATCCGAAACCGCCTTCGTCCGGGGATGCCCACGGGCCAGCCTGGATATGCGCCATATGGACTGGAATGGCGCCGACCTTAAATAATTCCAGCAAAGCTTCGCCGGTGGCGTGCGGTGCGTTGGTTGAGGTCACCTCGGCCGTCAGTGTCGGGTCCTGGGATGCACGCAGTTCAATGTTTTCTGCAAACCCTCCGGTTGCAATTAATACACCGCGCTGGGCCTTGAAGTTTACAGGGGTTCCGTCTTTGCCTCTTCCGAAATAATATCCCATGGCGATTCTTGCACCAACGACACGGCCCTGGTCATCGAAAACAAAACCGTCGAATTTGGCACGATTGATAAACTTAACGCCGAGCGATCTGGCCATCTTGGTAAGGGGCTGGGTGATACCGCCACCGCAGGCTGCGGTTGTCTGATAGGTTCTTGGGACCGAATGACCACCCAGCTGCTGCAGATAGGGTAAATACTCACTCCCGGCATCCAGTGTCATCTGCAGGGCTTCACCGGCGTATTTGGCCACATGGACCAGCAGTTGCTCATCAGCAATTCCACGACCGGATTTAATCTGATCCTGGGCCATCAGTTCAGGGGAATCCTTGATTCCTTCCTTTTTTTGGAGCGGGGACCCCGGTACGGCAAACAAACCTCCGTTGATGGCCGAGTTTCCCCCGAAATACGGCATCTTATCGTAGATGACAACGTCTTTCGCTCCGAGCCGCTTTGCCTCGATTGCAGCCGCAAGACCGGCAAATCCGGAGCCGATAATCAAAATTTCATGGGCCTCCGCCCAGTTTGTTGTACGGTCTGCTGCCATCACTTTGAAGGCAGGTGCAACAACGGTTGCCGCACCAGCCACCCCCATGCCGATCAGGAACTTTCTGCGATCGTCTTGATATCCTGACTTTTTCGCCATTGTCTCGCCTCCTTTGTTTTAGTCGATTCTGAAAAACCCATTCTCGCTATTTGAAAGGCAATCTTCATGTAGGTGGGATAGGAAAATGCCTTTATTCAAAGAAACCACTGTTTTCCAAAAACGGATTTTAGAAAAAAAATACTGTAGGAATTCTCCTTGTGAGATTATGGTTTTGGTTACCACACAATAACCAGAGAATCAAAAACGAGCAGAATTCCAAATTGATGGTACGCTATGCAAGCCTGTTCAGTCAATTGGTATCATTCTTTGATCAAATTACAGTAATTATGGCCTCTCCAGCTTAATCCTATTGCAAATGGATCCAATAACTGTTAAACGTCACACCGTTATTGAACAAGTGAGAGGATCATGATGGATTTTTTCTTTGCAAGGCAGGCTATATTCGACAAGAATGGCGACATAATTGGCTATGAGCTGTTCCATCGCTCATCGGCAGTAAATAAGTATCAAAAGCCGGACGGTGACATAGCAACGCTCGAGTTGCTCTTTAAAATAATTCAAACAAATGGGATCGAACGGGTTGCCAACGGAAAACTGGTGTTTGTCAATTACACTCGCAACCTACTTTTACAAAATATTCCATTAATTATGCCCAGCAAAACAGCTGTGGTGGAAATTCATGAGGATGTCCAAGCTGAGCGCCAAGTAGTTCAGGCCTGTCGAAATCTGTCTCAGAAAGGCTATGTGATTGTCCTGGATGATTTTATTTACCGGAGCGACTTGGAGCCTTTGGTTTTGCTGGCTGATATAATCAAAATCGATTTTCGAAAAGAATCACGGTCAAAAATCGAATTGGGCGTGAAAAAACTTCGAAAATACCGGGCAAAGCTTTTGGCTGAGAAGGTGGAAAATAGTGGGGAGTTTGAGGCCGCCTTTAATGCCGGTTTTGAGTATTTTCAGGGAAACTTTTTTTCAAAAACGGAAATCATCTCGGTAGATCGTTTGTTTTCTGAATTCAATCCATTCGTCTCCAAAACGCAACAAGGGCATTATTCAAATGCTGTGTTTTCTTATAGTTAGTCCTACCGTGATTTTGCGAAATAAAAACTTAGGCTTCTAACAGCACAGATTGTGGGAGAGACCTATTAAATCCAGAACCCTGATATGACGAAAGGCTATATGTCAAAAAACATTTA
>JASFSK010000642.1:0-3485 GCA_050114455.1 Desulfobacterales bacterium
TGCCGGATCTTCCGTTCTAGCGACTCTTTATCCTTTTCTTTGATTTTTAGAGATTTTTGATAAAATTTCAAGGCGTTTGGAATGTCGTTTAATTTCAGGTAAACATCGCCCACATGTTCCAGCATAATGGGGTCATCCGGGACCAATTCAATCGCTTTTTTTAAATATTTTAGAGCTTTGTCGAATTGTCCCTTCTTATAGTAAACCCATCCAAGGCTATCGGTAATGTAACCGTCATTGGGTTTGTACTTCATCGCCTTTTTGATCAGTCGTTCGGCTTCATCCAAATTCCGCCCGAGATCGGCATAGGTGTAACCAAGATAGTTCAACGCATTGGCATGTTTGGGATCAAGTTCGATAACCTTTCGCATGGTTTCAATCGATTTATCTTTTTTATTCCATTTATCAAATACGACCCCCAGTCGAAAATAATAGCGTGGATTGTCCGGCTCGATATCTATGGCCTTTTCAATGTGATCAACCGCTTTTTCATAATCTTCGATCTCCTCATAGAAGGTCCCCAGATAATATTTGAAATTAGGATTGTCCGGATCTTTTAAGATGGCTGAATTTAAGAACTGGATGGCCTGTTCATTTTTTTGTTGATCCTGGTAGATAAACGCCACATGTACCACGGCATCCTGATAAAATCGGGACTGCTGGTTCACTTTCTGAAAATACAGCAGAGCCAGTTCGTTGTTCTTGACCCCATAATAAGAAATACCCGCTAAGTGGTTTATATCAGGATTATCCGGTGCGCCTTTAAGCATTCCTTTGATGACAACCAAAGCTTCCTTGAACTTTTTGGGATCGACATACAATTGAATAACGTTGATAATGACCTCAAATTCAGACTGGCTTCTTTGTCCCAGCTTGATCAGGTATTCTTCGGCCTCGTTTTCCAACCCCTGCTGATGATAATAATACCCGAGTTCCAAGGCAGCCCTCACATTTTCGGGATTGCTTTGCAGGATTTCTTCATACAAATCAATAACTTTTTTGGTTTTTCCCCGGTTTTGATAGATGCCAATAAGCTCGAATCTTGGCTCGCTGCGATCGGGCCTTAATCGAATTGCTTCGCGAAATTCTTTCTCCGCTGCTTTAAGCTTGCCCTGCTGTGCGTAGACCCTACCAAGGTAAAAATGGCCGGTATATGATTTGGGAAAATTTTTCAGCTCCCGCTTAAAGGTTTTCTCGGCATTGTCAAAGTCCCCGGTCTCCAAATAAAGTCCCCCGAGCAATGAATAAAGTCGTTGCTGTTTGGGATCTAGAGCCAGTATTTTTTCGTAGACGGCAATGGCTGCCGCGGTCTCCTTGCGAACCTGTTTGATGCCGCCATAAATAATCAGCGATTTTAAATCATTGGGATCTTTCTTCAGCATCCCTTCTAAAACTTCTATGGCTTTATCATTTTCCTTGTTCTGCAAAAGAACCGTCACAAGTTCCCGCTGCAGATAGGCTGAGTCTGGATCAAGCTCGATCGCTTTTTGGAGCAGGACAATCGCCCTGTCCAGATTTCCCTTCTTGCGTTGAACCTGTGCCGCAGTAAAATAGTAATATTGATTTTCAGGGCCAGAATAACCGCGGGCATTGGCCTTTTTCGAGGCGGGCTTCATCGGGTTGGCCACACATCCGAAGGCAAAAACCACTAAAAATATTGAAATGACTCGCTTTAAACGAAAGATTTTCATAGGTTGAATAATTCCTGTTAATCCACCGCCAAATTATCTATAAAGTACACCTATCAGATAATTTGTCAAAACACCGGCAAGAAGGCCGATTCTGTATGCTTGCCGTGTCGGAATCCCCGTATGCGATGATTTGCTTTGATTTGAAGAAAAAAGAATTTGATTACAGGTCTCTCTGCCGGCAAGAAGTATGGGTTGTCGCGATAATCTCGATATGCAATCAGGTAGCGGAAGCAGCCGCAAGCGATCAGTGCTTAGCGGCTGCAGCCTCATTCAGTGTAAGAAGCAAAATCCGGAATTTCCTTTTTAAAAAATTCACGCATTTTTTTAATAATATTTTTCTCCACCTGCCGCACCCGTTCCCGTGAAATTCCGTATCGATCTCCGATTTCCTGCAGTGTAACAGGGTTATCTGAAAAAATTCGCAAATCAAAAATTTCGATTTCTCGCGGGGTCATTTTTTTCCTGAATTCGGCAATTTTGTTGTGCAACAGGGCTTCGATTTCTTTTTTGGAGACCTGATCCTCGATAGATTCAGTTGCGGTGCTCAAAAATTCGATTCGTTCCGTATCCGAATCTTCCTTAAGCGGCGCATCCAGGGAGACATCCCAGCCATCGAGACGCTGATCCATGTCAACAATCTCCCTTTCGGACACACCCAGTCGTTCCGAAAGAAGTTTGGGCTTCGGTTCAAAGCCCATATCAATTAACTTCTGTTTTTCCTTTTTTAATTTGAAAAATAGTTTTCGTTGTCCCTGGGTCGTACCAATTTTAACCAGGCGCCAATTATCCATGATGAACTTTAAAATATAGGCCTTGATCCAAAATGAAGCATAGTAAGAGAATTTCACATTTTTATATGGATCGAATTTTTTGACGGCCTGCATCAGGCCGATATTGCCCTCCTGAATAAGATCCAACAAATTTTGCATCCAAACGCGTTGAAACTCGAGCGCAATTTTGACGACAAGTCTCAAATTGGAGGTTACCAACCGATAGGCAGCTTCCTTATCACCATGTTCTCTTACTTGGATGCCAAGCTCTTTTTCTTGCTCCCGGGTCAACAGCTTGTAACTACTGATCTCAGTTAAGTAGCGTTGAAGCGGGTCAAATTTTACCAGAGCTTTGTCGGCAGAACGCTCGGTTGTCGAACCCTTTTTTTTCGTTGAAGCTGCCGGTTTTTTTAGCGTCGATCTTTTCGTCGCTTTCTTTTTTGTTGCGGCTTTTTTCTTCATTAGTACAACTCGACGAATGGTAATATTTTCACTTGATAAAACACAAAATATTAGCCCAGAATTAGACTAGGCTACCCTACCTGTCAGCAATTTATATATGGACAGTCAAGGGGACATATGCTATACAATCAGCCCGTGTGCGCCTGTAGCTCAGCTGGATAGAGCAACGGACTTCTAATCCGTAGGCCGCAGGTTCGAATCCTGCCAGGCGTACCAGACTTAACCCGACAATCCGGCCTCCGCGTTTGCTCAATTTCGAGGGCAGGCACCCGACCTATGAACCATATTTTTATTTTGATAATCTGCGTACCAACGACCCCACTATACAATAAAAAATAAAAAATTCAATGTATATTTCCGGACAGCAGAAAAATCAACACCCACCAGCCACACCGGGGGTATGAAGAGGTACTTTGAATGGGTAGGGGCCATACTTTGTTCATACTCGCTGACTCCTGATCGCCGTTGCGACGAAATGCACAAAGCGCCCAACCCTATTTTAAGGATATTTAGCCATGAATGGATTCAATATGCTCAGCCTAATTAAATATGCCGCTGTGCT
>JASFSK010000643.1:0-3477 GCA_050114455.1 Desulfobacterales bacterium
ACCCTCTACGATGGATATTCCATCTACCTTGCCAAGAAGCTTGGCTGTTTTGGGGTCGGGTCTCGTTATAATATCAAACGACTTGCTTCTCAAACCATTGGCACGCGCTACCGGGTCATTCACATTCTGGAGCATGACCTCATCAAAGTAGCCTTCATCATCTCGATAAAAATTCTTTTGTCTCTTGAGCCCAATCATGGTTCCCGGTTCAAAGGACTCTAATTTATAAGGACCGGTTCCAATAGGTTTTCTCCAATCGATATCTCCATCGCCAGCTGGCCAAATGTTCATTCCCCAACCGGCTAACATAATTGGCAGATCTGCATTGGCTTCTTTTTGAACGAATACGACATAATCACCATCAGTCTTGATTGCGGACATACTGCCTAATATATTCTTCCCATCGACGTAACCGCTCTCCTCACTGTTCAGGTAGGCATATGTTGCTACAACATCCTTTGCATTTAGTGATTTGCCATTGTGAAATTCAACTCCTTTGCGCAATTTAAAGTGCCAGGTTTTGCCGTCTTTTCCGACCTCCCAACTTTCTGCCAGTCCAGGAATTGGTTTCGTTGAAGGATCAAGTCTTACAAGGGTATCAAACATCGAACTCGTCGCTGTCGTAATATGATTCGGACCGATCTGTGTTCTTGGATCAAAACTATCTGTAGAAGCCCCCCCATCCAGACCAGCGCGAAGAATACCCCCGCGTTTAGGTGCTGCTATTGCGACATTAGACCAGAATAAGTTGGCTGATGCTGCCGTTACACCTATGGCTCCTGCAAATTGAATGAATTCACGCCGTGTCACTCTGTTATTTGCAATGAACCCCTCCAATGTATTAGATTTCTCAATACGAAGTCTATCCTCATTTACTTTTTTCAATTTTCTCATGATTCCTCCTCCTTTTATTTGTATGGCTTTCAACTGGATTAAACTTTCGGGCAACCTAGCTTCTTTGATATTTCTACCCCAGCCGCTGCAACCAGTTTCCCGTGGTTAGATATCTTTTTAAATGGTATACGCGCACTTGGTGCCGCAGCACTTAATGCTGCGACAGGTTCACAACGATGGTTTAAAATCGGAACACCGACGGATCGGATTCCTAATGCAGATTCTTCGTCTAACAACGCATATCCTCTTGCTATCGTTTTCTCAATATCCCGTTCCAACTCATCGAATGTGGAAATACCTTTGTGGGTCATGAGCTCAAATTTATGACCTTTGAATAGCTGTGCTCTGTCTTCTTTAGTCATAGCGGATAACAATGCTTTACCGCCGCTGGAAAGATAACTTAGAAAATGATCACCCACATAAGAATCTGATCTTATGTAGTGCTTTGAGGTGTTTTTTGAGATGATGACGATTTCGATACCGCTCAGAACACTGAGGTATACAGACTCACCGCATTTTTCGACGAGATCAGCCATCACTGGCTGCGCCAGCTTGAAGACATTGATATATGGAATGGCCTTGCTGCCGGTTTCGAATAGCTTGGTTGTTGCGTAGTAGCGTTTTCCGGTTTCTATTTGATCGACATATCCTAATTTTTTCAATGTTAATAGCATTCTTAGGACCGTCGATTTGGGAATATCTACCTCATCTGCCAAGGTGGCCAACTCCCAATCTTCTCTTCCAACTAGAGTTTCGAGCATCTGAAATAATTTAATGATCGAGTTGATCTGAAAGTAATTCTCTTTGCTTTTTTTCATACATCCTCATATTCCACATTGTGAAACATGGTTATCATAGTGAAATTTTGTTTGTCAATAAAATTATTTTCTTGTATAGATAAAGGAAATTTAATTCCGACAGGTCGATGATTTGAAGCGGGGAGATTTTAAATATGTCTGATTTGTCAAGAAATTCAGAAAAACTAGCCGATTTCAGGCTAAACACTCTCAGCAAAAACGATTGCTCTAATATTCATCTGGCAACATTGCGGGTTTTAGAAAAAACCGGAATATGTGTCGAAAACACCAGGGCACTCGAAGTCTTCCATAGCCATGGTGCTGCAGTCGATCATAAAAATCGGGTCGTTAGGCTTCCGGCCAGCATCGTTGAGGACGCCATTCAATCAGCACCGTCTCAGGTGACCCTTGCTGGACTCAAACCAGACCGCGACATTATCCTTGAAGATAACAGCACAGTTTTTACCAACTTCAGTGGCAATATAAGATTGGTCGATCCTCGAACCTTCAAGGTCAGGCAGTCCAATAAAAAGGATCTTGAGGCAGCTACCCGTTTGTGTGATGCGATAGATGAAATCGGAATTTATTCAAGAGCACTCTATCCTATTGATCGGCCATCTGAGGTTTTGCATTTGCACACCGCAGAAGCATGTTTCTCCAATACGACCAAGCACTGTTTTCATGGTCCCGGGAACGAATGGGAACTGATTAAAATTTTAGAAATGGTTCGAGTGGCAGTCGGGGGCTCTGAAACGATCTGTAGACGTAAACCTATTACCTTTGTCGCTGCGGTATCTAGCCCGCTTCATTTAACCCGAAATTTTTGCGATGTGGTCGTTGGATCCGCACAAAATGGTTTTTCAACTGGCATCGCCTCTATGGTAATGGCAGGCGGCACGGGTCCGATTCATCTTGCGGGAACCCTTGTTCAAACAAATGCTGAAGTTTTGGCTGGTATTGTTTTAGCCCAACTGGTTAATAAGGGCGCCCCAGTTATCTATTCGAGTTTTTCAACTGCGATGGATCTACGCTTAGGCTCATCGCCCATGGGTTCCCCGGAATCTGCTATAATTGCATCTTCTGTGTCCAGATTATGTCAATATTATCAAGTACCATGTTGGGTTCCAGGGATTGCAACAGACAGTAAGCAGAAGGGGATCCAGGCTGCATTCGAAAAAACCCTGACCGGTTTTTCTACTACCATGGCTGGTGCTAATCTAATTGGGGGCATTGGTGGTATCGAAACAGGGCTTACCTTTGATTTTGCTTTAGCAGTATTAGATGCCGAAATCGTAAAGTTGATAATGTGTTTTAAAAATGGTGTAGAAATCAACGAGGAAACCCTTTCTGAAGACATTATTCACGAGATTGGTCCTTTGGGAAACTTTTTGAGTCATGGATCAACGATTGATAAAATGAGGTCTCTGTCACAAACATATTTATTTGACCGATCCAGTCGAGAGTATTGGCAAGATAATGGAAAGCCTCAGAGCTACATAAAGGCCCGTAACCAGGCAATTAATATCATAGAGACCCATAGGCCAAACTCCTTGTCGAAATCAGCAGCTGAAGAGATTCGGTCTATTGTCATAGAAGCTGAAAAGGAAGTTGGACTAGTTTAGCCTCGCCCATTGGTCGATAACCTCAAGGCTATTTTTTCGTCAATTGATAGCAATTAACAAGGTTTTGAAATAATCTAATTCTGATAATTATTCATTAATTCTAATGTGTTATCGTACAATTGAGAAACATGTTTGCCAAGGAATATTGGAATTCACTATGGCGT
>JASFSK010000644.1:0-3476 GCA_050114455.1 Desulfobacterales bacterium
TTCTTCCGGATCTCTGAACGGCCAGTGAAACCGTTTGGTAATCCCTGGAAAAACAGGACACTTTCCGGCGGCAGTCTCATCACAGACGGTAATCACATAATCATACAGCCGCCCTTCTTTGAAAAATTCAAACACGCTATCGGATCTGGCCTTGGAAAGGTCAAAACCGATTTCCTGCATGACATCGATAACAAGGGGATTGACAGGTTTGGGGTCTAATCCGGCACTTTCGACATCCATTTGATCGCCGGCAATATCATTTAAAAACGCTTCCGCCATCTGACTTCTGCCGCTATTGTGCCCGCAGATAAACAATACTCGAAATTTATCCATAGGAAATAGTCCTTTTATCCTTATTATTATTTTTATCAGAACTTGACTCTATCAGCTTCAACACGTCGATGAGGAACTCTGCATTGGGATGATATCTCTTCATGGATCTGAGCTGCAGGACGATCAGACCGAATATAATCACAACGCTAGCTGCCACAAATATGATAACCTTCATAGCGCCCGGAGGTATTTTTCCAATTAAGTGAACATCGTCCCCAAAAGGGACCACCGACACGTTCCGGTTTAGATCCCAGCGATCATGTCGGATTGCCTTTTCTGCAATGCGAATCATGTCAGCTTATGTTGGAATAATTCGGATAAAGTTAGCGCAAGATTAGAAATTGGTTAGCCTGGACGTTTGAGTTATTGGAGCCATATCCGACAAACATCTCTTTGCTATTGCAAGTTGGAACGGTATTGTTATATGAATCTGCTATTATATTGATGTTTTGCTTCGGTCGGGTTTGTATTGGAAAATAATATTATTCCGGCCTAGCGAACCAGGATTTCTATGCTAAAATAAACCAGTGAATGAAACCACGATGATTGGGCAAAAATCAGCGACCACCAGCATAGCTGGGGGTATGAACAAGCCCCTCGAAGGGGCCAGAGCCTTGCTTGTGGTCGCTGATTTTTACGGTCAATCCGTCTAAACATTACCATCGTTGAATACCTTCATAACCTGCCATGCCGACTGAGCCTTCTATAACCCCGTTGCACATCGCAGTGAAGGGACGGACACGTCTCAAAGTCCCTGGCCTGGTTCGTTGCGAAACATTGAAAATTAGCCTCGAAACCGGTTTTGCCCGGCTGCCGAAAATTCGATCGGCAACAGCCAGTACATTGACGGGAAACCTGTTGGTACATCATGCCGAAGATCTCAACTGGCGCAAAGTCCGCTCGATGGTTTCAGATTTTATATCCAAGCGCGCTTTGAACAATCAGGCCGCGCAAAATCCACGTGATACAGGCGATTATGGCTGGCAAAACAGATCTCAACAACCGTTGTCTCTTGTTCCGGTACCGGACATACCCTGGTATCAAAGGGAACGCATCGCCCTTCTAACACTACTGGATTGTGACCGTCAAAAAGGCCTGACAAATGACCAAGCCCTCCAGCGCTTGAATAACTGGGGTCCGAATAATATCAGTGAATTAAAAGGCCGCTCCGTACTGAAAATGCTGCTCGATCAATTCAGTTCCACCCCTCTGATTCTTCTGGGAATCCAGGGGGCCATCGCAGCGATGACCGGGAGGCTGATTGAAACGGCCCTGGTCCTGGGGGTCCTTTCAGCCAATGTAACCGTTGGCTATATGATCGACACCCAGGTGCAAAAAAGAATTCTGGCACTTCGCCGTGCGACGCGACCCAAGGCGGAAGTCATTCGCGATGGCAAACGCCTCGTGGTGCCGGGGGAAGATCTGGTGGTGGGGGATCTTTTGGTCTTGGTGCCGGGAACCTATGTGGGTGCCGACAGCCGTATTATCAAGGCCTCCCATCTCAAACTGGACGAGTCAGCCCTCACCGGAGAAAGTATTCCGGTGGACAAAAACTCATTGCCCATTCGTCATACCGAGAAGTCTTTGGCCAATCAAAGCAATATGGCCTTTATGGGGACACTGGTGGTGGGCGGCAAAGGGCTGGCAGTGGTGGTAGCCACCGGCATCGATACCGAGTATGGTAACATGATCGCCCTGACCACTGAGACGTTTCCGCCGCAAACACCGCTGATTCAGCAACTCGAAAAGCTCTCGCGCAAATTGTTGGCGGCCGGTGGCTTGATCGCCGCCGTTGTTTTGGCTCTGCGCTCCTGGCGCGGATTCAGCTGGATCGAATGCCTTAGATTCGCTCTGCCTCTGGGAGCATCAGCCATGCCGGCGGCACTTCCAACAGCTGCTGCCGCCAACATGGCTGTCGGTATCAAGCGTTTGAAGAAAAGCAATGTATCTGTTCGTCAGTTGTATGCTCTGGAGACGATGGGCGCAGTCAGGGTGATTTGTTTTGACAAAACCGGAACTATCACCCGCGGGCGCATCACCGTACTGGAGATGTATGTCGGGGGTCACCGGCTGCAAATCCGGCGCAGGCATTTTTTCGAAGACGGTCATCGCGTCGCTGATCCCTTGGGAAAAAATGCAGTCCGCCAGCTTATGAATGCCTGTGTATTATGCAATGAATCGAGAATCGAGTTTGACGCTGGCGGTAAGCCTAAGTTAAAGGGATCGCCGACTGAAACCGCATTGCTTCATCTGGCGATGCTCTCCGGCAGCAATATTTCAAAAATATATCACAATCGGCGACTGGAACAAGTCAAGCACAGGGGCAAGCACCAACGCCGCATGGTAACCGTTCATAGGGAGCGGGATGGGCGCGCCTTCATTGCTGTAAAGGGCGACCCCATGGAAGTTGCTGCTATGTGTCGCTGGCAGCTGAAAGGCGGCCGTAGGTTGCCCCTGAATTCAGCCGCGTTTTCAGAAATTGAAATTGAGAATGAACTTATGGCGGCCCAGGCGTTGCGCGTATTGGGCTTTGCCTACAAAGTTTCTGGGCCGAATGAAGCAATTGAAACCGAACAGGACTTGATCTGGATCGGAATGGTTGGCATGGCCGAGCCGATTAGGGCGGGGGTTGGAAATTTGATCAAAGATTTGCACAGAGCCGGTATTAGAACCGTCATGATTACCGGTGATCAGTCTTTGACCGCCTATGCCGTTGCCCGCAAGATTGGGTTGGCCGGCACCATGGAACCCAAAGTAATGGATTCGGCCCAGTTCGAAGTGCTGAAACCCGAACTTTTGAAAGCCGTCGTGCGGGATGTACAGGTTTATTCGCGGGTCAATCCATCGCAAAAATTACAAATCGTTATGGCCCTGCAAAAAAGGGGCTACACAGTTGCGATGACCGGTGATGGCATCAACGACGGTCCGGCTTTGAGGGCGGCTGATATCGGCATCGCCATGGGCCTTGGCGGCACGGAAGTTGCCCGGGAAGTTTCGGATATCATATTGGACAATGACGATATCAGAGCCATTCGACAGGCAGTCCAGGGCGGCCGCTTGGCCTACGCCAATCTAAAATCCTCTTTTCATTACTGCCTGGCATCAAATTTAAGTGAAATTATCCTGCTGACGACAGCTGCGGC
>JASFSK010000645.1:0-3473 GCA_050114455.1 Desulfobacterales bacterium
GGTATTTGCCTCAACCCATTGCTCCACCAGGTGTTTGGGAAAAAGCCATTTGCCCGTGATTTTGGTTGCCGGCATACCTTTTTCAGATACAAGGCTGTAAACCATCTTTTCATTGACATTTAAAAAATGAGCCACTTCTTTGGTAGATAAAAGTTTTTTCATGATTCACCAAAATTGAATCGCCGGATAGAAATATGACTTCAACACAGAACAACTGTAATAATACTCAAATTTCAAGGACTAATAGTCTCTATCAAGCTCCGTGTCAATATTTAATCTATAAAACGGATTAATTATAACTAATAATAACTAAATACAACTTTTATGAGTCTAAAATTGCTTTATTATTTGAATAGCTGGTGAGGTGGATTCGGAAACAGTGAATCTATATTACCGCGAAACTCATAATCGGCCGGGGTCAAGAAGAAGATTTAGAAAAAATGCGTAGATGTGGGGGTTCTAGTTTATCTGAATGGCCACATTTAAATTTGACGATCTCGGAAATTTAATGCTATTCAAAAGGACACTACATATGGTGCCTCAATTCTCCTTGACTTACAAAACACGCTCCAATATATCTTTTCCCTCAATATGTCTGTGAGGAAGATCAACCCGGAATCCCCCAGCAAGGAGGCTTTTTATGCCAAAAAATTTCGAACTCAAAGCGTCCGATCTCAGACACCTGGTTGACGCCGAGGTGTTTAAATTTAAAAACACTTCAACCGTTCATGCACTGGATGAGGTCATTGGGCAAACCCGCGCTGTACAAGCTATCGAATTCGGTCTCAATATGGATAGTCCGGGATACAACATTTTTGTAACCGGAATTGAAGGGACCGGGAAATCAACCATCGTTCAAGACATTGTTGGTAACCATGCCAAAACGATGGAACCCGGCTGTGACTGGTGCATGGTCAACAACTTTATCGACGAATTCTGTCCCAAAACGATTTCGGTGCCCAAAGGTCAAGCCCTGAAGTTGAAAAAGCAGATGGCCAAGTTCATCGAAGAATTACAAAACGAATTGCCCAAAGCGTTTAACAGTGAATCGTATCAGGAAAAACAGTCGAAGCTTCAAAATGGTTATGCCGACCAGCAACGAGCCTTATTTAAAAAATTGGACAAGTACGCAGCTGACCGTCAAATTTCGATTCAGAAAACCCAAACCGGGTATCAAACCATCCCCATGGCGGACGAAAAGCCTCTCTCACATGAAGAGTTTCAAAAGCTCTCCAAGGAGCAGCAGGCGGCGATCGAGGAAAATATTCGTGCGCTGCAGGCGGAAACCGAATCCACCCTGCGGGAAGTCAACACACTCAACCAAGCCCTGCGGGATCAAATCGAATCGCTGAGGGCCGAAGTGACCCTTTTCGTGGTGCGCAGCAGGTTGGACGCACTCAAAACCGCCTACAAGGATTCAAAAGACATAATCAGCTATTTTGATCAGGTAGAAGAGGCCATTGTAGAGAATGTAAATGATTTCATTAGCGGCAATTCCAAAGATAGTGCGCCCGATGCGGGCCGGTCCTCACCCGCCCAATCTGCCTTTCACCGCTATGGCGTCAATGTTTTGGTGGATCGCAGAGGACAAAAGGGTGCGCCGGTGATCTTTGAAACCAATCCGACATACAATAATTTGTTCGGCTACATTGAAAAGAGGGCCTTTATGGGGACCCTCATGACGGATTTTTCCATGGTGCAGGCTGGCTCTCTTTTACGTGCCAATGGGGGGTTTCTGCTACTTGAAATCGAGGCGGTCTTAAAGAATTCCCTGGTTTGGGAAGCGCTGAAGCGAGCCCTTCAGAACAAATACCTTCATATCGAAGATATGGCCGCCGGAACGGGATTTGGCACTACCAGCCTGCGTCCTGAACCAATTCCCCTGGAAGTGAAAGTGGTGTTGATCGGCAGCTACCACCTGTTTCAACTCCTGCAGACTCATGACTCTAAGTTCAACAAAATTTTTAAAGTTCGCGCTGACTTTGATAACGAGGTTGAGCGCAACGAGGACACCATGCAGCAGTATGCCCGATTCATCGCCCGGGTCTGCAAAGAGGAGAAGCTTTTGCCCTTAACCCCCAAAGGGGTCGCCGCTGTTGTGGAATATGGGGAAAAGCTGGTTGCCGACAAATCCAAACTCTCACTTAGGTTTGGTTCGATCCAGGCCGTCTTGAAGGAGGCTGATTATTGGGCCAACAAAAAAAAGGCCCGTACCATTTCGGATAAATATATTCAGAAGGCGCTCAAGGAGTACCGGTTCCGATACAACCTGTATGAAGAGAAGGTTCAGGAAAATTACGTGGATGAGACCATTCTAATCGATTTGGAGGGTACCGTTGTGGGTCAAGTCAATGCCCTGGCGGTCTATCAGATCGGTGATCTGGCTTTTGGCCGCCCCTCGCGGATAACGGCGGTAACTTATCTCGGCAAGGCGGGGATTATTAATATCGAGCGTGAATCGAAACTCAGCGGCAAAACCCATGACAAGGGTGTCTTAATTCTATCCGGCTATCTGGGCCAAACCTTCGCCCAAAAATACCCCCTGAGTTTAGCTGCCAGTATCACCTTTGAACAAAATTACGGCGGCATTGATGGTGACAGCGCTTCTTCCACCGAGCTTTACGCCCTTTTGTCAAGCCTTTCAGGCGTTGCTATCCAGCAGGGGATTGCCGTCACGGGTTCGGTCAACCAGAAAGGCCAGGTTCAGGCCATCGGAGGGGTGAATCACAAAATAGAAGGATTTTTTGACGTTTGCAAAGCAAAAGGACTGACCGGCAATCAGGGGGTCATGATACCCAAGGCCAATGTCAAAAACCTCATGTTAAAAAAAGAGGTTATCGAGGCTGTAAAAAATGGTAAGTTTCATATCTATCGCGTTGCCACGATCCAGGATGGTATCGAAATTCTCACTGGGGTACAAGCCGGCATCCCCGACCAGAACGGGGATTATCCGCCCGACACCGTCTACGGCAAAGTCCAGACAAAACTGAAAAGCTATGCTAGAAGAACCTATGAGCTTAAGAAAGAATTTGAGAAGCCAACGGATGGATAAAGCGCCTATCCTCACCCCCGCAAAATAATTCCCTGGGGCAGCGATTCGCCGAACATGGCATCCCGGTCCTGGTGGGCCAGCGGCACGACTTCCCGCACCCGCCGCTGCCGTTCCTCGGGCATTTCATGTCGCGCCATCCACTCCAGCACCTCGGCTCGCACTTTTTCATCCAGGTCCCGGGTTCGATCCCCGGTTTTGCGGGCCAATTGCGACACGGTACGTCCGGCCATATTCGGATTGGGCCAGGCATGGCTGACCAGCTGTTCAATCCAGTTTGAAACCTCATCGGGTGGGATGACCCGGTCGGCGGGTCCGTACAACAACTCGCGGGCCCCCAGACGGGACAGGGCCCAAAAATGCTGGGCTTTCAATTTTTTAACGGAGGTGACCGCGAGCAATTTTCTCCCCAGTTCAATCTTTT
>JASFSK010000646.1:0-3469 GCA_050114455.1 Desulfobacterales bacterium
TTTATGGACGGGCACTAATTAGCTTTCAAGGTTTCGGGTTTCAGGTAAAGGACAGCCAGTCTGATCAAATAAAGAAGCTCCAACAAGACCAATGTCGAAGGTCGATTGACGAAGGTCGAATTAAGGAATTCTGGCTATTTTATTTGTTAAAAAAAGCAGATCGACACACGGCGCCTGCGCTGCGCGAGCGAAATCCACCATTCGTCAATCTTCATTCGTCCTTCGTCATTCCAAATAGTTCATATAAGCCATCATAAAGCCCCCTCTCAAAAGCAAGTCTACCATATTGGATGACCGAGCATTTTTACCACCGAGGCGATAACACACGAACAATCTGAGCCGGTCCCCTGCCCCTGTGTTTTGCATGATATTGCCTTTGGGGTTATTTTTATTTAAGAATTTCCGTGATTGACCGATAATTTATATGCTTACCGTATCCCGAACGTTGCAACAAAGGGATTATCGCTAACCGACTTGTATGGAAACCAGGAGTTTTGAATGGCAAAAATCGATGCATTTTTTAAACTGATGAACGAACAGGGGGCTTCCGACCTTCATTTGGCCGCCGGCCAGCCTCCGGCCCTCCGGGTTCGTGGGGAAATTGAACGGGTGAAATTTAAAACCCTGGACAGCGATGATCTAAGAGGCATGCTCTATGAGATCGCTCCGGAACAAAAGATAAAAATGTTTGAAGAGAGCGGAGATATCGATTTCGGCTATGAGATTCCCGGGCTTGCCCGTTATCGTGCCAATTTCTTTATGCAAAGAAATGGTGTCGCCGCGGTCTTCAGGGAAATTCCCAGTGTGATTTTGACCGCGGATCAACTCGGTCTGCCACCGGTGGTGTCTAAACTGGCAACCCTGCCAAGAGGCCTGGTTCTGGTCACCGGTCCCACCGGCAGCGGTAAATCAACAACCTTGGCGGCAATTATCGATGTGGCCAATCGCTCGCGCAAGGATCACATTATTACCGTTGAAGATCCGATCGAATTTGTGCATCACAGCCAGGGTTGCATCGTCAACCATCGCGAGGTGGGCGTTCATACGAATTCATTTTCAACGGCCCTGCGGGGGGCTTTGCGTGAGGACCCGGACATCATCCTGGTCGGCGAAATGCGAGACCTGGAAACGATTTCACTGGCTGTCGAAGCTGCATCGACCGGTCATCTCGTCTTTTCCACATTACATACGTCCAGTGCCTATAAATCAGTCGATCGGGTCATCGAGGTATTCCCGTCCCAGGAGCAGCCCCTCATTCGATCAACCCTGGCAGACGGTATTCGCGCCGTAATTGCCCAAACACTTTTTAAACGCATCGATCGCAAAGGACGTGTCGCCGCACTGGAAATCCTGATTGCCAATCCGGCCGTGCGCAATTTAATCCGTGAAGGCAAAACCCACCAGATTCCGTCCATGATCCAGACCGGGAAAAAATACGGCATGATTCTGCTGGACGATTCCATCATGGACTTGTTTAAAAAAGGATTGATCAGTGCGGACGAGGCCTATGCCAAATCCAACGAGAAAGGCAGATTCAGGGCCATGCTCAAAGCACCGCCGGCGGATTTTACGGAAGCTTAGAAGCTGAAAGCAAATTAGCCGCAGACACACACGGACGGACGCAGACAGGAGGTTCGCGGATGATGATGGACGATGGATGAAGGAAGTCGGGAAACGGAAGTCGAGGATTGGAGACAAAAAATCTGGAGGCTCAAAGGTTAGTTTTGATCCTGGTACTGTTCGCCGCAGGCGAAGAATCCAATTGATCCTGTAAATCTTGTCTAAAAAAATATAATAAAATTGTATTTATTCAACTCGATTTAACTAAGAGAAGTGTCATTATGAAAAAACAGGAAATTGATCATATTTTGGTGAAAATGCTGGATTATCATCGGGATGTTTCCGACCTGAATTTTACGGTGGGAAAACCCATGCAGGTGGAAAGCTCCGGAGAGCTTATCCCGGTAGAGATCAAACCAAATTTTAAATCATTGACGCCGTTTCAAACGGAAATCCTGGCCCTGAATTTGATCAACCAGGACCGCCGCCTGACGAAAACACTGCTCAGCGCGGGTTCCTGCGACTTGTCCTATGGTTTACCCGGCAAGGCCCGTTTCAGGGTCAACGTATTTTCCCAGGGCGGCAACGTGTCCATCGTTCTGCGAAAACTCGAGTCGAAAATACCGACGATTCAGGAACGCAACCTGCCGGAGACCATGTATCAAATCGCCAAGGAGAAAAACGGCATTGTTTTTGTCACCGGTGCGACCGGTTCCGGTAAAACCACAACCCTGGCCGCCATTCTCGATCAAATCAATGAATCCAAATCCGTTCATGTCATTACCCTGGAAGACCCGGTGGAATACCAACACCCCCATAAAAAGTCCACCTTTAACCAGCGGGAACTCGGACTCGATTTCGATACCTATGCCAGCGGCTTGCGGGCCGCCCTGCGCCAGGCACCCAAGGTCATCCTGGTCGGCGAAATGCGTGACCGCGAGACAGTGGAAATTGGCCTCAGCGCCGCCGAGACCGGCCATTTGGTGTTGACCACCCTGCATACGGTCGATGCCGGTTCGACCATCAACCGCATCATCGGCATGTTCCCCAACGAAGACGAGCGTCAGATTCGGATTCGATTAGCGGATGCCCTGCGCTGGGTGGTCTGTCAGCGCTTGCTGCCGAAAATCGGCGGTGGAAGGGTTGCCACTTTTGAGATCATGGGAACCAATCTGCGGGTCCAGGATACGGTATTGCATGGAGAGTCCGACGGAAAAACATTTTACGACATCATGGAAGCCAGCGGTGCATTCGGCATGGTGACCTTCGATCGACACCTGGTGGGGTTGTATGAAGAAGGACAAATCACCCAGGAGACCGCCATGGCATTCGCCTCCCAGCGGGGCATCGTCGGCCGCGGCATTGACTCCGTAAAAAGTGCACGGGGAGAAACCACCACCGATATTGAAAAGCTTGAACTCGACAGCGCTTACAATAAGGCACTTTAGTGGACAGAAGGTTTCAGTTTTCAATGTTAGGATTTCGGTGGCAAAATAATTCAAATAGTAAATTCATAATGATTGAAGATTGTCGATTGAAGATTGAATATTTAATGTTCGCCTGCGGCGGATCCATTATAGAAAAGGCCATTTTAATGAAGGAGACAAACGACATCCTTAATTCTTCAATTTTCATTTTTCAATCTTCAATTCTAACTTATCCGAGTTTAGCGTCTTAGTGATAAGAAAATTTATACTGGCTAAAGGTAAAGGTACCCTATGGATATTACATGTAACACCTGTTTAGGTAAGTTTAGAATCCCGGATGAAAAAATTCCACACGGACGGGTCTCAACGGTTCCCTGCCCCAAATGTAGGACACGGATTTCTATTGATCCCGCCAAAAAAACTGACCCTGGGATAGCTGCTCAAGAAGAACAGAGCCAAGGTGACGATTTTGACTTCAACGA
>JASFSK010000647.1:0-3469 GCA_050114455.1 Desulfobacterales bacterium
TTAATGGATGAAAATATGCCTTCCAGGAGTGTGACCAGTCTTCTTCGTCCAGCTCTTTGTAGGTTATCCTGTAGATCAGGCCGAGTTTCTCCCTGATACTCCCCAATTTTCTTTCAAGGATACCGCATCGCTTCTCGATACGGTCATCGTCAGGTAAGTACCCAATTATTGTATAATAATCAGGGCGTCCGATAGCATTCTCCGGCCATCCATCCTGGGGTTCGATACGAGGATCTTCGACCACGACTCCCTGCAGCCCGAAATCATAGAAAATATCGGAAATCAGGTCGGAGGCCAGATCTTTGTCCTGGTGGTCAAAAATTATTTTGGCTTCGATCCATTTCATGATCTTTACGTTAGTCCCGCTTTTTAACCTCACACAGCAGGGCCTTATATACTGGAAACCCCGAAATTGGGTCACGGTTTTCAAAATCGGTCACATTGTTGGCATTGGCATGACGCCATTCCTCTGCCTGGATGGGGCCGCCGCCACCCACGTTTAGCTCCACCTGTCCGGTCATGACATCATCCGTCACCCGCGCCCATACACCGACACGCCCACGGGGCGACACCACCCAGACTCTGTCCTGGTTTGAAATGCCACGATCCTCCGCATCCAAAGGATTGATCAACACCTGCGGCCTCGGCTGCAGTTTCAACAGGCCCGGAATATTCAGATGCTGAGATCGAAATGCGGATTGCAGTCTGGCTCCGGTATTTAACACCAGGGGAAACTTTTTTAGGAGCTGGGGGCTTCCCAGAGGTCCCTCGATCGGCTCCACGTAAACCGGAAGACCGTCATACCCGTACTTTTTCAGCAGGCTCGACACGAGTTCTATTTTTCCGGATGGAGTGTTAAAGCCCGCCTCACCCCCTTTGCGCAGGAGCCCTTTGGCATACTTGCGGTATTCCTGTTTGCCGGCATCATATCCGACGCCTTCCGGATGGGCCTTTAGCTCCTCAAGTGATATCGGGCCACTGTCGAAAGCAAATTTGAGGCGATCTTCCTCCGTAGTTGGGAAACGATCCCCATATCCCAACTTTTGGGCCAATTCCGTCAAAACCAGGTACCCGGACCTTGCCTCTTCTATGGGTTCAATAACCCTTTGGCGCAACTGGCAATATCCTGCCGGATAACGCTGGTAGCCGAGATTCTCATAATTTGTTGTGGCCGGCAGCACGATGTCCGCATACATGGCATCGGCCGTCATGAATCGATCGTACACCACCATAAAATCAAGCTTTTTAAAACAATCTTTCCACATCTCCGGGCCGGGCAGGCTGGTCAGAATGGAGGCCCCGAAAATCAACAAAGCCTTGACTGGGTATGGGTCGCCTTTTAATATTGCCCGGGGAGCCTCCATAAACTGCGCCGATTTGAGCAGGTCACAAAAGAAAGGATACTTGTCGGCCCCTATGGGTTTTACACCATCAGGCGGGTCCAGGCGAATATGCGGAAAGCGGGCCGGACTGCGAGGTCTGAAAACGAGCCCTCCCGGGACATCGATGTTGCCGGTGATGGCCCATAGACTCAGCACGGCCCGAATATTTTGTACTCCGCTATTGCTGTATTCCAGACCGGTATACATGAACAGGGAGGCACCTTCGGACCTGGCGATGGAGCGGGCCAGCTCATTGATCGTCTTCCGGGGAACCCGCGTGATTTTTTCAGCCTTTTCAGGGGGAAATTGCTGCACATACTCACGCAGAGCCTCAAATCCCGTCGTCCAGTTCCTTACAAATTCTATGTCATAGAGCGTTTCGTTAATGATTACATTTAGCATGCTGAGGGCCAGCGCTCCGTCTGTGCCGGGCCGCACTCCGATCCATTGGGTGGCCTTTTTGGCGATGTCCGATCGCATATGATCAATGGCGACAACATTTGCACCTCTCTTTTTGGCCGCTAATATCTTATGAACCTTATCCGGTGGCGAGTCAGTGGGTGGATTCGCCCCCCATATCACCACCAGGTCTGTGTTTTCAATGTCCGAATAGGTTGATTGCATGGGAGCGCCGATGGTCGGAATGGAAGCAAATAGACCATAAGAGACAAAACAGACCGCAGACACACCCGTATTATTGGGAGAGCCAAAAGGAAACAAAAACCCACTCGTGCCCTGGGTGCCGGGCCCGGGAGTGCCAAAGACGTCCAAGAGATTGGTTTCGAAACTGCCACGGCCGAAGTAACTCATGACAGCTTCTGCACCATACTTTTTTTTGGTCGCCTGAAACGCACCGGCAATGCGATCGAGTGCCTCATCCCAACTTATGCGCTCAAACTTCCCCTCGCCTTTTTTGCCTACCCGACCTAAAGGATATCTCAAACGGTCGTTTGAATAGACGATCTCTTTTGAATGGACCCCACGAACACAAACAACACCGATGGGATGGCCTTTAAGGGGCACTATATTCTCGATCTTGCCGTCAATCAGTTTTACCTTCACGCCACACCCCCCCGGGCATATACCGCAAATGCTGGTGACCGTCTCTTCTCCCATGTTAGCTCCTCATTTATTACTTAAATATTGCGTATGAAAGCCTCCGAATCGTGCAAAATTATGGTACTATAAAAAAAGATGTTGTTGCTTCTACAGTCTTCCCGTTTTTTAACAACATTATAAACCAAAGACAAGCCCCGGTGCCAAAATCAACCCTAACGTCGCAACAGACGGGTCAATATCGAGTTTTGGAGCATCGGACTGTTTGATCATTCATTTTTCTTTAGACATACAAACTGTTTTTATATAGGCTCATTATCATTTCATGAAATTTTCCCTTTAACTGTTTTGGGGCGAATAGAACAATATCAGGCCAATGGAGAGTGAGGTTGGAAATTGAAAGATGTTAAGCGGAAAAACGAATTAAGGGAGTTGGTCAATTTAGCGACAAACTGCATGGGGGTCGCCGTATCGATTATCGATACCAAAGGAATGCTCCTATACTATAATCAGCACGCCGCAAAAATCCTGGATCGCAAACCAGAGTATGTCGGTACGGATATCCATTCACATCACAAAAGGTCGCGTAGCAACCAAAAGGTAGATAAGATGCTCAAAGAATTCGAGCTCGGAAGAAAGGAGCCGTTCCACTACAAGGCGAAACCTTATGGGGAAATTATCTTCGTAACCCTTTCACCCATCATTAAAAATGATGAGTTCATTGGATGCGTACAAACTGTAAGGCCTAAAGATAATGCTAACTGAGTATAAATCGCTTCAGGTTTTATACTTCCTATTGTATTTCATCTGCATATACATCCCGGTTGTCTCATGAGTTGATATTAAAAGATAAAAAATTATGCTTTTCCAAGCGATGTGGTTAAAAGCTTATTAAAATCAAGGAGATGATCAAAGTAACCGTCTGCCTTGATTCCAGATATCCTACTTAAGATCTGCTACCCCGCCGCCGATAAAAATCCCGGCATTGTTGACCAGAATATCAATTTGGCTGAATGTATCCAACACATTGC
>JASFSK010000648.1:0-3461 GCA_050114455.1 Desulfobacterales bacterium
TGGTTCGGCGGCTTTGCAGCAGTCTACCTGCTGGCCTACCTGATCCGCTGGATGATGAGAATTTCATAAAAAAAGGAATCGTTCAACCATGAATCGTCTAAATGAAGTATTGGCCAAGATTGGCGAGGCATACCAGGAAAACATTCAGAAGGATTCGCGCCACTACCTTGAAGTCAGCATAGCCCAGCATGCTGATGAAATGGGCTATTCTGATGTCAAAGAGCGCTATCACGATGTTTATGCAATTGTGCCCTTGAAACGACCGGTCAGCGGTATGAAAGTCCGGATTGACGGTAGAACCTTTGTAAATTATGCTCAGTTCGATTCTGGAATTGTAACACCGCAATATGTTGCCAATGAGGTAACTTTGCCCCATACCTCCTATATCGCAAATGACAGCATGATTTGTAACTTCAACTAGTGCATCTAAAGACGTTAACTTCAGGGGCGGCCCCGGCTATACTTTGAGCAAAAACTTCTATTTTGGGGGCAAAAAGGTTAGGCTGAAATGGTCTGGCTGTTTCAGCCAATTCTGAGTGTATTCTTGTTAGGGCGAGTTGCCATCAATGCGGATCGTCACCGCATGTTCCATCACGCCATTGTTGTTATAACCCAAAGCGTTCCAGGCGGCGGTCTCTGGCTGACGACATCCATGGGTGTCGGTCGCACAAGACATAATAGTGTACTGCCCCTGCGCGTCAATCTCCCACAGGTATTCCCAGTGTCGCCAGGCATAGGGCTGATCGGGTCCAATAAAATCGGCCGGGCGCCAGGTGGTCCCCTCGTCAAATGACACCTCGACTTTCTCAATCCCGGCTTCGCCGGCATAGGCGGCGCCTCTGATTGGAAGGATGCCGGCAGGATATGTTTGATCGTTTTCAGGTTCGAAGATCAGGGATTTTATCTGAATGTCTTCGACCACCTGACCGGATTTGGGATCCTGGCCTTTTTGAAACACCCGGTAGACGTTGTCCATAAAAAACCCTTCATAGGGGTGCTCGAGCGCTGTGATCTTCGACAGCCATTTGACACAATTGGCGCCGGTCCAGCCCAAAGCCAACGCTCGCAGGGGGTAGCCATGCTCGAGCGGCAGTGGCTGGCCATTCATTTCATAAACCAACAGGGTCGAGGACACGGCCTTTTCGAGCGGAATGCTGCGGATAAACTTGATGCCGGCAGATCCCAACGGTCGATCGAATCCTTCAAAAGCGACATGGTGAGCGTTTTGCTGTAGTCCGGCCCTGTCGAGGAGTTCCTTTAATCGAATCCCGCCCCAAATAGCGTTGCCGACACCGCCGATGGTCCAGGGGTTGCCGTGGGCTTTTTTACTCAGTAGTGACCGGCTATTGCCCGAACACTCCAGGGTATCGGCTGTCTCCACCTTGGGCAGCCGTTGCAGGTCGTCGAATGTCAGCAAAAGTGGTTTTTTAACCAGCCCCTCGACACCCAATCGCCATTTCGAAAGGTCAACGGTTGATTCCGGTATTTGTCCCTGATTGCGTTTGAAAAACACGTTGTTGTCCGTTATCCAGGAACGCAAACCCGTATTGGGAGTCTCGGCGTTGAGTGGCCTTTGTGTCATGACCCGCATTTTTTTATCCATCTGATGCTGTCCTTTTAGCTTTTTTTGGCGATTCAAGGAGTGCCGGCACTCAGGCTACTTCCCGCTGGATTGCCAAATAATGGGTGGTTTCATCCTTCTCGTTTTTAATCGGTGCAATTTTCCATTCCATCATGAATTCCGATCCATCTTTGCGGTAATTGATCGCCCGGCCATGAAAGAGTTCACCGTCTTTGATGTTTTGATACAGCCGATCCAGGGTTTCTTTGTCTGTCTTGGGGCCCTGAAGAATGGCAGGTGATTTTCCGTATATTTCATGCGGACCATAGCCTGTCAGCTCGCAAAACGCCGCGTTGGCATAAATGATCGGATAACCCGTTCCAGCCTCTGTAATCAAAATCGAGTTGAATGATTCCTCCATGGAGGCTTCCAATAGCCGCTTCATAATGTATAGATAATTTTCATCCTTCATAAAAATATCAAATATGTCTTTTTTGATTTCCATTGGCTTCTCCTTTGCAGTTTAATGTTTATCACGAGACAGTAAAAGTCGAGCTCACGTATTGCTTCCACCAGGCTGGATATCCCTCAAAGATATTTTTCTGCACATCGGCTTTGCAAACACCATCTGGACATCATTGATGTATCTTTCGGTAAAACCGCCTTCGCAGTAACAAAGATAATATTCCCACATCCGTATAAATGTATCCGAAAACCCTAAATTTCTGACCTTCGCGATGTTACTAAAAAATCGTCGCCGCCATTCGCGCAGGGTCCTGGCGTAATGGGGCGTGATATCCTCCAGATGAACCAGCTGCAAATCAGTGGCCCGAGCGATGGCGTTACTGATTGCAGTGATCGAGGGAATACAGCTGCCGGGGAAAATGTACCGCTTGATAAAGTCCACCGATCGCTTGTGGCGGTCGAATATTTGATCACCGATGGTAATTGCCTGCAGAGCCATCAAACCGTCATCTTTGAGCAACCGGCCGCAGGTATTGAAAAATTTGTCATAGAAATGATGACCGACAGCTTCGATCATTTCAATGGAGACCAGCTTGTCGAATTTGCCGCTGAGATCACGGTAATCCTTCTTCAAGAGCATGATTCGATCATTCAGTCCCGCGGATGCAATCCGTTTTTGAGCAAAATCATGCTGTTGCTCAGAGATGGTTGTGGTTGTCACGCGAACACCGTAATTTTGGGCTGCATGCAAAGCAAATCCGCCCCAGCCGGTTCCGATTTCCAGAACTTCATCGCCGGCGGCCAGCTGCAGTTTTTTACAGATACGATCGTATTTTGCCTCGGAAGCTTGTTTGAGAGTGCTGTCTTCCCGTTCGAAAATCCCGCAGGAATAGGTCATGGTTTCGTCAAGTAAAAGGCTGTAGAAATCGTTTCCGAGGTCATAGTGTGCCAGAATGTTTTTGCGACTGCCTGATCGGGTGTTCTTTCTGACGTAGTGATAGAATTTGTACAGCGGGACCATCAGACGCGCCACGCCTTTTTCCAATTCTTCGAAGGCATGTTGGTTGAGGGCCAAGATTCGCATGACGCTGGTTAAATCGTCTGCCGACCACAATCCATCCATGTAGGCCTCGGCGGCCCCGATACTGCCACCCAAAAAAATACGCGTATACAGCTGGGGATGCGCGACGGTAATCGCGGCCTGCAGTGGGGACAGATCCGTCATTTTACCATAAAGATGGCGCTGACCGCCTTCGACGAGGGTAAGCTGACCATGGTCCAACCGTTTGAGCAGGGTCAATATGGTCCGGCGTGCAATGCGATCGATACGCCGCTCGCTGAGTTGATTCAAGTCGGGGGCCTCGGCGGGTATAATTAGCTCGCTCATCTGGGAAACCTTTCAGAACTTGTTTCTTTTTTTTGGGGATGGGTGTAA
>JASFSK010000649.1:0-3456 GCA_050114455.1 Desulfobacterales bacterium
TTTGGTATCCGGTTCAAAACCCGCGCCGGTTTCAATGATGGCTCCGCCATGGGTCCGAATGAGCTGCCCTCTGTCATTCAATTCTCTCAGATCACTGCGGATGGTCGCACTGGATACATTGAACAATTGAACCAGTTCTGTAACCGTAACCTTCTTGTTTTGGCTCAAAAGATCGATGATTTTGAGCTTGCGCTCTTCGGCAAACATGGTTGCGTTGGCATCGCCGTTCATGAACCTTACCTAAAATACGCCATCCCCGGCATAGAGGTGTTATGTTTTGAATCCACAGATTTCGCAGATTACACGGATTGCATGAAACAGCTTAAGGGCAATGCGAAATCTGCCCGGCTATCATTCCCCGCAGCTTGCTGCGATAAAATGCTTTTTACATTTAAAGATACGCCGCGGCTTGCCGCGGGGAGATTCATTGTTCAGTGGTTGTGATAGGTTGCAAACATTGTATTGTGAATATTGGTTTTGTTTTCGTTTGTCAAGCTTTTTTTTCATATTATCTAAATATTGTTTTTGTTTGATAGCGTTTTATTATGATCTCTTTCATTTTTTTGTTGATTTTTTCATATTCAATGTTTATATCGATGACATATTGGTCGAACGGTTGCCTCAAAAACTGGGTTTAAAGTTAAAATTTATGAATTTTTTGGCAAAGTGATGAGGGGGAGTGAAATGACGGAAAAACATCTTATCGGAGTGGACATTGGAACCCAGGGAACCAAAGCGGTTCTGTTTTCACAAACCGGCACCTGCCTGGCAAATCATTTCAAACCTTCCAATCTAATCCATCCCCAAAGCGGTGCGGTGGAGGAAGATCCGGAATACCAGCTGGAGACGGTCTGTGACACAATCCAAGCCTGTATTCAAGAGGCGGCCGTCGATCCAAAATCAATTGCGGCAGTTGCTATGTGCGGCCAGATGGCCGGTGTTATCGGCGTCGATCACAGCGGACGTCATATTACCCCCTATGACTCCTGGTTGGATACCCGCTGTGCACCGTATATCGAAATGATGAAGCAACAGGCCGGTGACGAAATTCTCACCAAAACCGGTTGCTTCCCCAGTTTTAACCATGGTCCCAAGATTTTGTGGTGGAAATCGGAACACAAAGAAGTGTATCAGCAAATCAAAGCCTTTGTTCAGCCGGCTGGATATGCCGTCATGCGTCTTTGCGGATTAAGCGGCGCAGATGCATTCATTGACAAATCCTACTTGCATTTCTCGGGATTTGCCGATAACCGCAACAATACCTGGGATGAAGAACTCTGCCGACAATTTGACATCGACATCGAGAAGATGCCGCAAATCGAGGATTCCAGCAGTATTGTCGGCGAAATTACCGGCACAATGGCCTCGAAATGCGGTTTGGCTGCCGGAACGCCGGTTGTCGCCGGTTGCGGTGACACGGTCGCCAGCTTTCTGGCCTGCGGGGCAACGCAACCCGGTATCTGTGTTGATGTTGCCGGAACGGCTTCGGTATTTGCTGCCACCACCAGCAGTTTTCAAGCGGATATTTCCGACCGAACCATTGGTTGCGGTCAATCGGCGGTACCGGGATTGTGGCATCCGTATGCCTATATAAACGGCGGGGGCATGAACCTGGAATGGTTCCGCAAGGAAATCGTCAACCGTGGGGCAGAAGAGGGGGGTGGCACCCTAAATTTTAAAGAACTGGATGACCTGGCCGAGGCGTTAACACCGGTTAAAACCGATCCGGTGTTTATCCCTCACCTCGGCGGGCGGGTAAGCCCCAGCCAACCGCACCTGCGGGGTGCCTGGATCGGCCTGGAATGGAACCACACCCTTGGCCATTTGTATCGTGCCGCATTGGAAGGCGTTGTCCTGGAATATGGCATATACCTGCAGATACTAAAAAATATGTACCAAGATCTGAAAATTACCGAAATCCGCATCACCGGTGGCGGCGAAAAAAGTCAAATCTGGAATCAAATCAAAGCCGATATGCTGGGGGTATCGGTCGTTCAGATCGAAGCGTCAGAAGGTGCTCCAATGGGTCTGGCGCTGTTGGCCGGTTATGCAGCCGGCATTTATCAAGACCTGGATGAGGCTGCCCAGCGATGGACCAAAACCGGCCAAAAGACAACACCTGATCCGCAGAAAATCGAATTGTACCGGGAACGACTGAACCGCTATCGCGCATATATTCAAGCCATCAACGAAGTTAATGAATCATAAATTCAGAACTACTGATTGGAAGGATTCAGAAATACAATTGGAGGAGATAGAAGGATGGGAACACGAGAATACACAAAAGCCGATCAGCCGACCTTTTACTTCATCGGTGTCACAACCGGCAATTCGTCAATCATGAAAGTATTTCCCGCGTGGGCCAAATTCCTCGGCCTGAGAGATGTGGTCATCAAGGGAATCGATTTTAAGCCCCATGACGAGCCCTCCGCTTATCGCGAGGCCGTGGAATTCCTCAAGAACGATCCCTTGTCACGTGGTGCCTTGGTGACGACTCATAAAATCGATTTATTGAAAGCCTGCCGGGATTATTTTGAAGAGTTGGACCCTTATGCTGATCTCATGGGGGAAATCAGCTGCATATCCAAGCGAAACGGAAAACTAATCGGCCATGCCAAGGACCCGATAACCAGTGGGCTGGCCATCGAGGCATTTCTGAGACCCAATTACTGGGCTGAAACCGGTGGCGCTGCCCTGTTGCTCGGTGCCGGGGGCTCTTCCATCGCGATCACATCCTATTTAATGCGGGATTCCCATGGGGACAATCGACCCTCGAAAATCGTCGTCACCAACCGCAGTCAACCCCGCTTGGATGAAATACGCCATATTCACCAGCAACTCAAATCCCCCATCCCGACCGAATATTTCTTGACGCCCAAGCCGGAGGACAATGATGCAGCCGTCAAAAATCTCCCGCCGGGCTCGCTGGTGGTCAATGCCACCGGTCTGGGCAAAGATGCCCCGGGATCACCGCTTACTGACAATGTAGTGCTTCCCGACAAGGGGATCGTGTGGGAACTGAACTACCGCGGTGATCTAATTTTTCTGGATCAGGCCAACGCCCAACGAGATTTACGGCAGCTGCAAATTGAAGATGGTTGGGTGTATTTTATCCATGGCTGGACCCGCGTGATTGCCGAAGTGTTTGACATCGACATCCCCATCAAGGGCCCTCAATTCGATCAGATATCGGAAATTGCCGGTCAATTTCGCTAGAATTTTTCTTGTTTATTACCGCTTATTGGTTTAGGCCAGCTGAACAACCGGCATCCAATTCGATTGAAGCCAGCAAGATACTGCCATTAATGAATCGGACAGATGGTCATCAAAACTGACAGATGCGATAAAACCAAGATGTAAAAATTCTTTCAATTTTCTTTGAGTTGCTGAATTGAATCACGAACAAAAAACAAAAAAATGCGCAGCTAGGCGTAATCAATCCGCGGAGCTTCGATT
>JASFSK010000650.1:0-3456 GCA_050114455.1 Desulfobacterales bacterium
GATTGTACCCGCCCGTGGTCAGGTGATTCTGACTGAAGCCTGTGATCGGATGACGGATCACGTCATCATGTTTCTGAATCATTTGTATGTCAGGCAGACGGCCAGTGGAAATTTTTACCTCGGGAGCCATACGGAGTTTGTTGGATTTGAAAACCGTATCACTTTGGAAAAGATTACAACCTTCACCAAGGCTTTCGTTCAGGCGGTGCCCATACTCGGCAGGCTGCGTGCACTGCGATTTTTCGCAGGGTTTCGACCGATCTGTGAGGACAATCTCCCGGTTATCGGTCCGGTGCCTGAATGTCCACGGTTAATTGTCGCATCCGGGCATGGACGGGCCGGTATGCGGTTGAGTGCCGGTACCGGCAAAGCTGTCAGTGAGCTTATTTTGGATGGAACGACGGAACATCCCATCGAGGCGTTCGCAGTCGATCGTTTTGTTGGAAACCGATAACTTGAAGGTATAGGAATTTCTGTTTTGGGGACGCGGATGAACACGGACTACCAGGATACTAAAAGCGACTTAAAACCAAATATCGCGAAAATCTGTGAAAATCTGTGTCCTAATATAACTTGAATGTATCTCACGGAATTCAAATGCAAAAGAACTCTCCGGATCAAACAGGAAAAGATCAGCGCATTGAAGCCGGCGTCAATCGCGGCAAAGAAATACAAATATTTGTCAACAACCATCCCATTCGCGCTTATGAGGGTGAGACCATTGCGGCAGTGTTGACGGCCATTGGGATGCGACAATTTCGCCAAGCCCCTCAGCATAATGACCCCCGTGGACTGTACTGTTGCATGGGTTCCTGTTTCGGATGTCTGGTGACCGTAAACGGCCGACCCAACGAACGGGCCTGTGTGACGCCGGTTCAAGCCAGTCAGCAAATCACGCTGCAGGAAGGCTATGGCCGGCACGATTTGACATCTCCGGATTCCGATCCTGCCCGCCTGGTGCGGCGGGAAGTGCCGCTGGTTGTCATCGGGGGTGGCCCCGGCGGCCTCAGTGCTGCCATCGCCGCCGCAGAGGTTGGTGTCAAAGTACTGGTCATCGATGAGAATCTGCAGCCTGGTGGACAGATTTACCGGCAGCTTCCAACTAAATTTCAAGCCCTGGAACCAGGAAAGCTGGGCACTGATTATGTCGATGGCCGATCGCTGATAAATAGGGTTCATGATTTAGCCGATGCGATCACCATCTGGAACGATGCGATGGTGTGGTCGGTATTCGAATCGAATCAGCTGGCCATTGCCCGCGGCAATGAGCAGGTGCTGGTGGACGCCAAAGCCATCGTTGTCGCCACCGGCGCCTACGAGCGGCCGGTGCCGGTGCCGGGCTGGACCCTGCCGGGTGTCATGACGGCCGGTGGGGCCCAGGTACTGTTAAAAAGTCAGCGTGTTCGCCCCGGTCGCAAGGTTCTTTTGGCCGGCTCCGGGCCGCTTCAACTGGTGGTGGCCAATCAAATGCTGGATGCCGGCATGGATGTGGTGGCGGTGGCGGAATCCAATACAACTGCGGGTGCCTGGCGGTATCTGCCCGATTTAATGCATCAGCCGGGTTTAATGATCCGCGGTCTCAGGTATATCCACCGTCTCAAACGCGCCGGTGTGAAGATCTTAGAGGCTCATGTCCTGCAGGGGATCGAGGGTAAGCAGGAGGTGGAACAGGCTTTTCTCACCCAAGTGGATTCCCGTTGCCGACCCATTTCTGGAGATGTGAAACGATATGATGTCGATACGGTTTGTATTGGGTATGGCCTGATTCCGACCACCTGGCTGACAAGTATGCTCGGCTGCAGACACCGATACGATCCTATGGTCGGCGGATGGGTGCCGCAATTTAATGAAAACATGCAAACCGACCAGAGCGGTGTGTTTGTCGCCGGTGACGGTGCCGGTATCGCCGGGGTACTGGTTGCAAAAATGGAAGGTGCGCTTGCCGGTCTGTTTGCGGCCGCGCACACCAGTAGTATCTCTGACAGCCAGGCCCAACAGGATGCCCTTGCAGTGCGAAAAAAGTTGGCCAGAATGGGGAAATTTCGGCGAGCCATCGATCGGATGTACCCAATTTACCCGGATGTTTATGCCAACATGACAGACGACACCATCGTTTGTCGCTGCGAAGGGATTTCAGCCGGAGAGATCCGACAAGCCATTCGCGGTGGCACGATGAATCTGAACGACATCAAAAAGCGAACCCGCAGCGGCATGGGATACTGTCAGGGGACCAATTGCCTGCCGACAATTGTTGCCATGCTGGTGCGGGAATTTGCCGCCAAGCCCGAAAATATCCCCCCGATGACCATTCGCCCCCCGGCGAAGCCGATCCCGCTCAATCTGTTGATGGTGGATGCGGAATGACCGGTTCCAGGTTCTGGGTTTGAGGCTCAACGGTTACAACCGCTTTTCAAGATTGCGCCATTCTGCTGTTGTATCAGATTAGATTCAGGCTTTACCCTGACCGAATCGAATAAAGGAGACATGATGAACGGACAATTTTCAGGTAAACATGTGCTCATAACTGGTGGTGGAAGAGGCATCGGATTTGAAATCGCGCGGCAATTTGGGCAGCAAGGGGCACAGCTTTCGATTTTCGACAATGCTGAAGATTTGCTGGCCGATGCCACAGCCAAATTCAACAAGAACCAATTCGAGGTACATCCTTTTCTCGTCGATGTTTCCCAACGCTCAGATGTATTTGAGGCGGTGGATGCCGTCGAAGGGATTGCACCGATTGATATTTTAATCAATAACGCCGGAATTGCCTTTGAAACACCCTTTCTGCAAATTGACGAAGCAGAGTGGAAGAAAATTATCGATGTCAATCTTAGCGGGATATTTTTTGTTGCCCAGGCTGTCTGCAGGAAAATGGCCCCCAGAAAACGCGGGGCGGTCATCAATATGTCCAGTAAAAATGGGATGGCGGGAGAATTCGGATATGCCCACTACGATGCAAGCAAGGGCGGCATCATTATGCTGACCCGAACGATGGCGCTGGAACTTGCCCATCTCGGCATTCGGGTCAACGCGGTATGCCCGGGCTATCTGGTGACACCGATGTCGGCTGAAATAGACCCGCCCGAATTCGTCGCAGATTTCGTAGATCGTTATATTCCGCTGAATCGATACGGCAGGGTCGAGGATGTTGCTCCCATGTTTTTATTTCTGGCCAGCAATGCGGCCTCATTTATTACGGGGCAGGTCTTTGTCATTGATGGCGGGCAGCTGGCCGGGCAGAAACCGGGGGCGGAGTTGTTGGCAAAGATGAAATTTTAGACCGGGAGCTTTCGATGACCAAACTATCCGAACGTCAAATCGCTTTGTTAAAGCACACGTTTATCGATTTCCAGCAAACTTCGGAGTTTCTCAAAAATCCTTTGATTATTGATCGGGCCGACGGGCTTTACTACTGGGACACGACGGGCAAGAAGTATTTTGATGCCATTGGCGGGA
>JASFSK010000651.1:0-3454 GCA_050114455.1 Desulfobacterales bacterium
TGTTAGAAAATTGGATATGAGAACGCTTTTAAATCAATGGCCAGAGCCGCGATCCACGAACGACCTCGACTTGTTCCTTCGACCAGAGTTGCTAATCGAATCATCAAAGTTAAAACCGCTGGTAAGAGCCATTGCAGAGCTGGGCTATGAAGTTGTCCCTGGAGCTGAAAAATACCAGTTTGCTAAACCTGGACCTGACGGTACTGATGTGGGCGGCACTAAAATTGATATTCTAACCGGTCCACAAAGTCGATTTCAGGGAACTCGGGTAAAAGCGGACACCCGTCGAGCCCGCCCCAAGCCATCTGTCGGGATCCATGCCCACCCCGTAGACGAAGCGCTGACCTTGGAAGAAGGTTTGCTGCCAATTGTGTTGACTGGAAACCTCAGTTCTGGTGACGATTGGGAATCTGAAGTCTTCCTGCCGCATCCCTACACGTTTTCGATGATGAAACTTTTCGCTTTTAGGGATAGGCTTGAGGATCCTAACAAGGAGTTCGGTCGCTACCACGCATTGGATCTATATACTATTTTGGCGACCACAACAGAGAAGGAGTGGGAGTACGCCCTCCACTTGCGCGATCAATATAAAGATGATCCTTCTGCCAAAGAAGCTGGAAACATGGTTGCTGAATATTTTTCCTCGCAGGAGCGTTTGGGGATGATCCGATTGATGGAAAGCCCCTATTATCGGCCAGAATTGCAGAATGAAGAATTTATGTCTGTTCTGCAAGAGATGTTTCCGTTATGATTCCCCGCATATTCAGTAAACATTCGGTAAACGGCTGCAAACCCCTGTGGCTGTAAGGGCCAACGTAGGTTCGACTCCCGCCGCCTCCACCATCCACCTTTTAATCATTCCGATTGCTTACGTACTCGATTTTGTCATTTTAGGCCGATTGTGCCTAAATTTTATCACCCCCTTTCTCTGACATCTGCTGTCGATACTGCCGCTCGAATGCGCTGCCGTCCTGGCGGATCAGGTTAGGTATGTAGCGCCCTTACCACCACGGTAGATCCTTTCTAAATGCTTGCCACTCATCAAACCGAAAAGGCTGCACCAGCTTCTTTCTTATTTTGGGCAGCTTAAGATTGAAAAACGGGTCCGGAAAATCGGTCCAGCCGTACTCGACAATCGCGTCCCGAACGATGATCCTCAGCGGAATGAAGATGTTCTGAATCCGTTTCCGAATTGAAGATCGGCGAGGTACACTTTTTATTGTTTATGATAGCCTGGTTATAGAGAAACATTTTTATGATTCATAAAATGTATCTTTCCTGAAGCGTTTGTGCTATAAATAACACATAACCGGATAGAAGTGGGGCAAAAATATGCTGCAAATCGCTTCAGGAAAGAATAGCAGGGCGCTGATCAAGGTGGAAAATGGGTTTCCGGACACCCTGGACCTGTGGGCCGAAGGGTATTTCCAGTTCGAAGTGACCACCGCCCCGTCCAGTCGCAAGGTGCAGAAGCGGGACCTGGGATTGTTCCTCAAGTTCATGGCTGACGCTGAAGGCACGCTCTTGCGTGAGCGCTGGACGCCGCGCTTATCTAAAGCTTTTGTTGAGTGGTTAAGGAATTTTTCACGGACGGATGGCGCACGGCGGTGGAATGACAAAACCATCAACCGGATCGTGGCCCATTTAAAGACCTTTGCCAAGTGGGTGCACCGGTTGCGAGCCTTCCCTTTGGGGGAGCCGACCGTGAAGATCAAGTCTTTGCCGGTTGGGACCGGGCTTGATATTGAACGGGCGCTGACGAAGAGTGAAAGGCGGCGCCTGCTTGATACGGCCGATCAGCTGCCGGTTTTAGGCGGGCGCAGCCGAGATAGGGCCCGATTTAAAGGTAAAGGACGGCCGGCGCGAAAGGGTTACCGGCCATGGCGGAACCGGGCGATAATTTACACATTAATTGAAACAGGTATGCGCCGGGGCGCCGTGGCCAACTTGAAATTGGCTGATGTAAAGTTTAAAAAGCGGGTTTTAAATGTGGTGGAAAAAGGCGGATACACCCACGGGTATAAGATCAGCAAGCAGGGCCTCATGGCAATCAAAGACTATTTAGAAGAAGAACGAGAGATTGATAATGTGAACTGGCAGTCCCCAGCCCTCTTTTTGCCGGCCGCTACAGTGGCCCGCGCTAGTGGGATTTTGAGTGCGCGGACAATCAGCGCAATCTGGGGTGACGTTTGTAATTTGGCTAATATTAAAGGTAAAAGCCCGCATGCTGCCCGACATGCCATGGGCAAGCATATAATTCAAAAAACCGGTAATGTGGCGGCGGTGCAGCGCCAGCTGGGGCACAAGAACGCAGTTTATAGCATGCAGTATGCTCGGATCAGCGACAAGGAGTTGGAGGATGTTCTGGATGACCGGTGAGGGAGGGGGAAAAATCAAGACCCAGTATGTTTTGACTGATACTTGAATTGATAAAACTATGGTAAACGCCAGGATTTCAAATAAGTGATATCACAACCGCTCAGAAGGCCTATTCACCTTTGATTTGTTGGGGGTATCGGTTGCGCTGCTGATAAGCAAATTTTAGAAAGTGTCACCTCTAACCTGATTAATACGACTTCAAAGCAGGTTCAATTTGATTTCGTTAGGCTGGAATCACATCAATCTTTAGGCTTTTTTACGAGCCCCAGTGTAACCATTGATAAAGCTGCCCAGGCAGCGTTTGAGCCTATCTTTTTTTGTATTTCTTGGCTGCAGTCATAGATACGAGAGGAGTAGGCTGACTCGATTGGTTTGAGAATGGTCACTATTTCAGTAAGCTCTTTCTGGATCGGAACATAGTCTTCATCCAAGGTAATCCTCTGCCGCAATTTTTCTAATCGCTCGATGAGATCCGATTTTTTGTCATCAAAATCATCATCTTCAAATATGTTTTCTGTTTCCTTAATGTAACCAATGGACCTTTCTATTAGCTTGGCAGCTTCCTCTGAGTCTGCTGGTTTAATCTGCTCGCTGTTAAGCATCTTTTTCTTGTGGAGAGCATTGATCGCGCCTCCTTCATCCAAGTCGCCGTATTGATCGTCCGCGTATGGTTCCCGTCCGATGCAAGCAATGGCACTGCCCCATTTTTCTAATTCATGCTGTAATATGACCATTTCTTGGTACGCTGGCTCACTCTCGATATTATCTTTATAGCTTTTTAAAAGCTCATATGCCATAAAGCCAACACCGACTACACCGGCTGCCCGGCCGAGAAATTTCCCGCTCGTACCTAATTTACTGATGGTTTTCGGTCCCAATCCTTTGGCAATGTTGCCAGCTACCATCTTCCAATAAGTTCCGGCCATTATAATTTAACCTCCTGTTTCTAATCCTGATTGAGTTTTTCCAAGCCGAGAATCATTGGTTCATGATTTAGTCCATATGATGTCCATGTCGTCTTTGTTACCCAGGGCATTCCTCAATATCTGGATGAGCGTCTCGTCTCCTCCTTTCT
>JASFSK010000652.1:0-3453 GCA_050114455.1 Desulfobacterales bacterium
ATTATCGTCCTCGTCGAAGGTATCATTATCTTCGGCGAGACAAAGGGTTGATAATGGCATAATTACACCGAATCATAAACAAAAAAATCCGTTATCAGCCGAAACGCCGATAACGGATTTTTTTTTGAAAGGACCGTTATAATGAAGCTCACCGGCGCACAAATACTGATGGAAGTACTCAAGGAAGAAAAAGTAGATACAATCTTCGGATATCCGGGCGGGGCCGTCATTGACATCTATGATGCCCTGGCCGATACAGATATCCGCCATGTTCTGGTCCGGCATGAACAAGGCGCCGTGCATGCTGCCGACGGATATGCCAGGGCTGCCGGTCGAGTGGGGGTATGCCTGGTGACTTCCGGCCCAGGAGTTACCAACACCGTGACCGGTATTGCCTCGGCCTATATGGACTCCATCCCCATGGTTGTGCTAAGTGGCCAGGTCCCCACAGGCCTCATAGGAAATGATGCTTTTCAGGAAGTCGACATCGTCGGTATCACACGACCCTGCACCAAACACAACTATCTGGTAATGTCGCTCGAAGAGCTCGCTCCAACTGTCAAAGAGGCTTTCTTTCTGGCCCGCTCCGGACGCCCTGGACCGATCCTGGTGGATATACCCAAAGATATAACCAAGATATCCATGGAATATAAACCGGTCAGAGAAGTTAAGATCAAGTCCTACAATCCGACTTACAACCCGAACATGAAACAGCTCAAAAAAATTGTAGGCCTCATAGAGCGATGTGAAAGGCCGATAATTTTTGCCGGTGGTGGTGCAATTCTTTCTAAAGCCTCCACCGAGTTGAATGAACTGGCGCGCAAGACCCAAATTCCAGTGACGACCTCTCTGATGGGATTGGGGGCATTTACGGAATCAGACCCCCTATCCCTGGGAATGATCGGGATGCATGGAACTTACAGAGCCAATATGTGCACGGCCGAATGCGATCTGATGCTGGCTGTCGGCGTTCGTTTTGATGACCGCGTCACCGGGAAAACGGATGCATTTGCCGCTCAGTCTCAAATTGTTCATATCGATATCGATCCCACCACGATTCGAAAAAATATTCCAGTGACTATCCCGGTTGTGGGGGATTGCAAAATAAGCCTGCAACATCTGAACCGCTTGATCGATGAGATTGATTTGGGTGATCTACAAGCGAAACGTAAAAAATGGTTCGACCGTATTGATGAATGGAAAAGCACCAACCCCCTGGCGTATCGGCAAACAGATAAGATCAAACCCCAATATGTGGTCGAAACGCTTTGTGAAATGACCAAGGGCCAGGCCATCATTACCACCGAAGTCGGCCAGAATCAGATGTGGGCAGCCCAATACTATCAGTATGACCAGCCCAATCATTTTATAACTTCAGGGGGACTCGGTGCGATGGGATTTGGTTTGCCTGCCGCTATTGGGGCTCAGGTAGCCTGTCCGGATAAGATGGTGGTGGATATCGCCGGTGACTCCAGCATCCAGATGAACATTCAAGAGATGGCCACCGCTGTTCAAAACAACCTGCCCGTGAAAATCGTGATCTTAAACAACGGCTACATGGGGATGGTCAGGCAATGGCAGGAATTATTCTATGATAAACGATATATCAGCACCTGTATGGATTGCGCACCTGATTTTGTAAAACTTGCCGAAGCATACGGAGCGGTTGGCTTAAGGGCCACCAAGCCCGATGAAGTCGCATCGGTATTGTCTGAAGGACTGGCCGTCCCCAAACCGGTGATCATGGACTTTATCGTTGAAAAGGAAGAAGGCGTTTATCCAATGGTTCCGGCCGGAGCGCCTATCACCGACATGCTGCTGGTATAAGCAGAAAACAGATAGCAGAAGACAGAGGTCAGAAAACAGAATATGGAATGCGGAAGACGGAAAGAAGAGGCTCAGGATTTACTTTCAGCTTTCAGCACTCATGATGCGTAGCCTGTACCCCGAAACTCGCAACCCGTAACCCGTAACAGGGATATATTCATGAAAGAGCAAAAACACATTATGACAATGCTGGTCGACAATCAGCCGGGAGTGCTTTCCAGGGTCGTCGGACTGTTCAGCGGTAAAGGATTTAACATTGAAAGCCTGTGCGTGGCCCCAACCATGGATCCTCGGGTGTCGAGAATTACCATCGTCACCATGGCCAATCCACCGGTGATTGAACAAATCGAAAAACAATTGAGAAAGCTGATTAACATCATTAAACTGCGGGACATGACCGGGCCCAAGGCCGTCAAACGGGAAATGGCCCTGATTTGTGTCAGGGCCAAGCCTGAGCATCGTGCGGAAATACTGCGAATTGTCGATATCTTCCGGTGTAAAGTCATTGATGTCGGCCTCGAACACTATATCATCGAAGTCACGGGAGATGTTGGAAAATTAACTGCCCTGATAAATCTTCTCAGCCCGATGGGAATCAAGAAAATAGCCAGGAGCGGAGCACTGGCGTTGTATCGCGAACCCAAATAGATGAAACGATTTTACAACCTCGTAAAGCAGCGTGCATCAGTGGCTGAAATAGTATAAATTGAAAAAATTGGGAATAACCAACAATAAATAAACTGCCCCGCGGCAAGCCGCGGAATATCAAGGTATGATAAATTCTATCATAACGCAGCAAGCTGCGGGGAATTAAACCCAGCAGATTTCGCAGTCTCTACCCGACATTTATTGTAATCTGTGTAATCTGCGAAATCTGTGGATTAACAATCAACTGAGACAGCAGAGGTGAACATGACAGAATTTAATTTTGGTGGAGTGGTTGAAGACGTCATAACATCCGAGGAATTTTCTTTGCAAAAAGCCAGAAGTGTTCTTCAAAATGAAACGGTCGCAATTTTGGGCTACGGTGTCCAAGGGCCAGGGCAGGCTCTCAATCTGCGGGACAACGGCATTCGGGTCATTGTTGGGCAGCGTGAGGGTGGACAAACTTGGCAACGCGCCGTTGCCGATGGTTTCGTTCCCGGTGAAACCTTATTTCCTCTCGAAGAGGCGGCTAAAAAAGCAACCATCATCCAAAACCTGCTTTCCGATGCCGGACAGGTGGCAACCTGGCCCGCAATCAAAGCATGCCTGGATGAGGGCGATGCACTCTATTTTTCCCACGGGTTCGGTATCGTTTTCAAGGACCAGACCCAGATTATTCCCCCGGAAAATGTGGATGTCATTATGGTGGCACCCAAAGGCTCCGGCCGAAATGTGCGGCTGAATTTTTTGGACGGCAGCGGCATCAATTCCAGCTATGCCGTGTTTCAGGATTATACCGGAAATGCCAAACAAAGAACCCTGGCCTTGGGCATTGCCGTCGGTTCGGGGTATTTGTTCTCCACCACTTTCGAAAATGAAGTTCACAGCGACCTGACAGGAGAACGAGGCGTTTTGATGGGATGCCTGGCAGGTGTGATGGAGGCGCAATACAACCTTTTGCGCAAACATGGCCACAGCCCC